>DAOTUF010000348.1:0-2842 GCA_034437495.1 Chloroflexaceae bacterium
GGGTGGGGCAGGGCGAGGATATCGAACAGAAAGCCCTTCAGCACCTCCTTGCTCTCCTCCCGTCCGAACAACCGTTTGAAGCCGAAATCGGTGGTCGGGTCGATGTAGCGGGGCATACGGGTCCTCCTTTCCTTTCGCTTTCCTTTAGGGCGCGGTCAGGGGGCCAGAACCAGGCGAAACCTTCATGGTCATCATCCATTCCACAGACATATTATAGCATACCCGCCCCCCTCCCCTCCCCCATCCCACCACACAGATACGCACCCTGGGGAGTAGGGCAAGACGGACGATTGGCATGGACATTGAATGGATATTGAAAGGTTGCCCATATTCTGGTAGAATAGGTCAAGAGGGGGAGAACGGTCCGGCCTGAGCACAGGGAAGCAGACGACACCATCACGAAGGCCAGGACCATGGGAAGAGAACCGGACCCGGAACGAATACGTCTATGGACCACACGACGGACATCCTGCTCATCGAAGACAGCCCGAGCCAGGGGTTACAAATCCAACTCCTGCTCCAGCGGGCAGGGTTCAATGTCCACATCGCCACTGATGGCGGCAAGGGGTGGCGACAGGCGCATGCCATCTCTCCCAGGCTCATCCTCCTGGATGTCAACCTGCCCACCCTGGACGGGTTCCAGGTGCTCACCCGTCTGCGGCGGGACCGCACCACCGCCAGGATCCCCGTCATCATCCTCTCAACCAGCAACCACGTCAGCGACGTCGAACGGGCTATCTCCCTTGGCATTGACGACTACTGGGTGAAAGGCGACCTGCTGACCGAAAAAAACTCTGCCAACCTCTTCTGTGAGGCCGTCGGGCAGCTCATCAACGCGGGAGCAACCGCATGAAGCTGCTCGTCACCGGCGGTGCGGGATACATCGGGAGTATCACCACCGCAGAACTCATCCGGGCCGGCCACACCGTCATCGTCCTTGACAACCTCTCCCAGGGGCACGCCGCCGCAGTCCACCCCGACGCCACCTTCATCCAGGGCGACCTGGCCGACCATGCGCTCCTCTCCTGGCTCTTCGATGCCCACCCCGCCATCGATGGCATCATGCATTTTGCCTCGCACACCCTGGTGGGCGAGAGTATGCAGCACCCCTTGAAATACCTGCGCGACAACACGGTCAACGCGGCTAACCTGCTCGAATACGCTACTGCCCACGGCGTGACGCGCTTTATCCTCTCCTCAACCGCCAACCTCTTCAATACGCCCCACACCATCCCCATTGCCGAACACGAGCCTATCATCCCCGGCTCCCCCTACGGCGAATCCAAATTCTTCATCGAACGCATGCTCCACTGGTTCGCCTGCACCGCCGGCCTGCGCTATGCCTGCCTGCGCTACTTCAACGCCGCTGGTGGCACCCCCGAACGGGGCGAAGACCACACCCCCGAAACCCACCTCATCCCGCTCATTCTCCAGGTAGCCCTTGGACAACGCCCGCACATCACCGTCTTTGGCAACGACTACCCCACCCGAGACGGCACCTGCGTCCGCGACTACATCCACATTCTTGACCTGGCCCATGCCCATATCCTGGCGCTGCACCACCTTGACCACCTCCAGAGCCACGCCTACAATCTCGGCAATGGCACCGGCTTCACCGTTATGGAAGTCATTGAAACTGCCCGACGCATCACCGGCCACCCCATCCCCACCATCATCGGGCCGCGTCGTCAGGGCGACCCCCCCACCCTCGTTGCCTCTTCCGAACGCATCCGCCACGAGCTTGGGTGGCAGCCTCGCTCCCCCCACCTGGATGACATCATCCGTAGCGCATGGGAATGGCACCAGACCCATCCCCATGGCTACTCATCCATAGGCCCCGCTCCTGAACCTTGAATTTCACCAGGTTTCTAAGATTAAGATTCGACCCCTCGCATCTGGGTCCGAGATCGCACCACATCCCGCACCCCCCGTGGTCGTTCCACCTTCCGCGGTTGATAGCTCGGATCATGCCACGTCCGATTTTTCAAAATATCCCGCACCGTCGATTCCTTCAAATGCGGAAACTCGCGCCAGATCTGGGTGGCCGACCACTGCTCAATGATGTACAAATCCCGCATCTCCCGCACCTCGTCTTCGTTCGTCTTCCGATACCCCTTCTCCCCTGTCTCGAACTTCTCTTCAACAATGGGCGGATTGGACATCGGGTCGTAGTCTGGCGGGGCCGGGGGGGCCCCGCATCGGGCGCGGTTGCGCTCGTCCTGAGCGAGCGCAATCTCGCGGGCAATCTGCTCAAGGCGCAGCTTCTCTGCCATCGTCAACCCGGCTGTTCGATACAACCCCGACTTATAAATCGACTGCTGCTCGGCATTCAACGCCGCAATACGCTGAAGCGCAAGCCGCGCACGGTCCTCCTGACTTGAATGGATCCTCATCTGCTACGTCTCCTCCTGATAACCTCAACCATCCAGATATTCTCATCAAGAGAAACGACCTCCCAAGGCCCTCGCCCCCGCTCCCCCCCCCATCTCTCTCAGCGGCACATGAAGTCCACCTTACCGGGTGTGACCAGCGAGCGAAGGCCCCCCATCTCAACCCCACGGTGCGGGTTGCCCCCTTCTCTGCCCTCAGTCCTCAGCCCTCCAACTCCCTCACGCCCTCATCGGGCGACCGGCCCGGCTGGTGCGACCTGTGGTACTATGGATACCCGGCGGTAAGTACGCCGCCAACTCCCGGGAAAATGAAGCCTCGGTACAAACAGCGGTCTGAGCTTCATTTTCCCCTCCAGCACCTTCACCATCCCTTCTCCGTCCATTGAGACCCCCCATAGCTGCCTCCTCGTCCCATTTCAATCACCTAATCCACCTAATCCCGTCCAATACTC
>DAOTUF010000349.1:0-3928 GCA_034437495.1 Chloroflexaceae bacterium
GGGAGCTTGGCTTTCGCCCGCTGGTGCCTCTGGGAAATACCGTTTCCGCATCTCGCTCCTTTCTCTCGTGTGCCTAACGAGCACTCCTGCTCACTTCTGGGTATCTTTTGCCTATCTAGCTATAGCTCCATGCGGCTCCTCTCCCCATAATTTTGATTATACTATACCTTGCCGCTCTGCTGGTCGTCGGCTATCGGCCACCCGCCAGCGGGATGACGACCGTCACTCCACTGCAAACCCGCTCTGTCGGCATATTTCGGGCACGTAGAAGGCCAGCACAATATGGTCTCTGGGCACCCCGGTGTCCAGAAGCTCCTGGGCTACCCCATATTCCGTGCCATCGCGCTGTATCCAGAACTTCCCCCCGATGATATCAACGTGGATGAGGCTGCCGTGGACGCGGCGGCCCCGGTCGCGACCGACCAGCATAATCAGGTAGTGGTCTGATTCGCGGTCGAAGACGGTCTGTATCTGGATTTCGCCGTGGGAATAGGGGATGCGGGTGTGCTCGATGAGGATGTTCTGGATAAGCTGGCGATAGGTCGCTATGGTATGGTTTTCCATTGCTCAATGACCTCCGTGACTGGATCAAACTTCACATACTCCCCCCCTTCTCCAAGTGTACCACACCTGCGGTATAATGGTCCAGGTACGATGATTCTTGAACGCGAACAGGAGACTCACCATGGCACCATGATATACCCTGGTGGGTTTTTGTGTTTTCCCCGGAACAGGGCAGTGTCGCGTGGTTCCAGTCTCTCCATTTCACTGGTGAAAGAGGGAAAAAGTCAGGGGAGGAGTGATGGTCGCAATGGATTTCACATAAATTTAAGAGAGGGTGTCTCATGAACAGCTTCCAGCAGATTGGCAATGACGGTCCGCACGAGGAATGCGGAGTCTTCGGGGTCTATGCCCCTGGCCTGGACGTGGCCCGCCTGACGTTTTTCGCGCTGTATGCGCTGCAACACCGCGGGCAGGAGAGCAGCGGCATCGCAACATGCGACGGACGCACGACCTGTATTCACAAGGGGATGGGGTTGGTGTCTCAGGTATTCAACGAGAACAACCTCGGCCCGCTTGAAGGCTACCTGGCCATCGGGCAGAACCGCTATTCAACCACCGGTTCGTCATTGCTGCGCAACGCCCAACCCTACCTCATCGAGACGTTTTATGGGCCGCTCGGGGTGGCCCACAACGGCAACCTGACCAATGCGTGGCACCTGCGGCAGGCGCTGCTCGAACGGGGGGTCGGGCTGTTTACGACAACCGACAGCGAGGTCGTGACCCAGATGCTCGCGTCCCCGCCAGAAGTATGGGCAGGCCCGGAGATATCCGCCGCGAGTCCGTGGTCGGGACCGACGAATGGGGCCGCAGGTGGGACCGGTGGGAATGGTTCCCTGCCCGACCACGCCGCTCCCTCCGATACGTCCCCCGCTCCTCCTCCCTCCTCCGGGTCGCGGGTCAGTGACCACTGGGAGGCTCGCATTCGGGCATTTATGCAGGTGGCCCAGGGAGCCTATTCGCTGACCATCCTGACCCGCGACGCGATCTACGGCGTGCGCGACCCGCACGGCCTGCGCCCACTGTGCCTGGGAGAACTGGAAGACGGAGGATACGCGGTTGCTTCGGAATCGTGCGCCCTTCAGACCGTCGGAGCACGCTACCTGCGCGAGGTGGAGCCGGGCGAGATAGTGCGCCTCGACCGCGAGGGTATCACGTCGATGAGGGGACATCCTCCGAAACGACGTTCCCTCTGTATCTTCGAGTTCGTCTATTTTGCCCGCCCGGACTCCATGCTCGAAGGGCAGGTCGTCCACGAGGTACGCCAGCGCCTCGGGCGGCAGCTTGCGCGGGAAGCGCCTGCCGACGCGGATGTGGTGGTGGGGGTGCCCGACTCGGCCACCCCCGCGGCCATCGGCTACAGCCTGGAGTCCGGACTGGCCTTTACCGAAGGGCTGATAAAGAACCGCTACATCGGGCGCACCTTCATTCAGCCTGACGACCACCTGCGCAAGGTGGGGGTGCGCCTCAAGTACAACCCGCTTACGGCCAACCTCAAAGGGAAGCGCGTCGTCTTGATCGATGACTCGATTGTACGCGGCAACACGGTCGGGCCGATGGTGCAACTGCTGCGGGATGGCGGAGCGACCGAGGTGCATGTCCGTGTCTCGTCGCCACCGGTGCGCAACCCCTGCTTTATGGGGGTGGATATGGCCACCTACGAGGAACTGGTCGCGCACCGGCTGGATGTTGAGGAAATTCGCCAGTGGATTGGGGCCGACAGCCTGGCCTATCTCAGCCTGGAGGGGATGCTCTCGGTGGTTGATGGATCTCCCATCCCCAACGAAACACGGCATTGCAATGCGTGTTTCTCTGGTTGCTACCCGCTGCCCATTCCTGAATGGCTGTTCAGCAGCAACCGCGACAAGATGATGTTCGAAACGGTGCTGCCCGTGAAGGGGTGAGTCGGGGGGCCGGGGGGCCGGGGGCGGAGACAGCAAGAGGAAGCGAAGAGGGAGCAAAGTAAAGAGGGAGACAGGATGGAGCAACGGCGTATGGTGTCCGAGTGTGTGATACTGGTTCACGGGCTTGGTGATTATAAGAATGGGATGGGCGACCTGGAGCGGATGTTCCGTCGGTCCGGCTATACCGCCATCAACTGGTCCTACGCCAGCCTGACCCACCCCCTCACCACCCTGGCGGAGCAACTCTACCAGGTCTACACCCTGAATGCCCCCCACTACGAAGCGGTCCACTTCGTCACGCAGAGTATGGGGGGACTGGTGCTCCGCCGCCTTCTGAAGCTGCACCCCCTCCCCCGCCTGGGCAGAATCGTGATGATTGGCACCCCCAACAATGGGGCCGCACTGGTACGGGCGGTGCTCGACCGTCCCGCTATGCGGCTCTTCTTCGTCATGCCGGGGGTGCGGTGGGTGTTTGGACCGGCCATGCACGAGTTGGGAGACCGGGCCTATCTGGACGAGATATGCGCGGTGCCGACCTCGAAGGTCATGGTCATTGCTGGCACGAAGCCGTTCGATATCCGCAACCTCAATTCCTTTCTGAGCCGGGGGGTGCTGCCAGAGCCACACGACGGGACGGTGGCGCTCTGGGAAACCCGCCTCCCGCCCGAGGCGATGGACCGGTTTCTCGAAATCCCCGAAACGCACAACCGGCTGCCGATGCACCCGCTGGTGCTGGCCGAGACCAGGCGCTTCATTGCAGGTCATGCGGGAATGCCAGAGCCAGAAGCCCCCCCGGCTTCGATGGCAAGCCCCTCATCATTTCAACAACTGGCCTTGATAAGCAAGGTTGTTCTGGGGGCGCTCTCAAGAGACCCCCAACTGCTGAGCCGTCTTCCCGCTATGCCCAACCGGCCCCTTCCCCCCTTCCCCCTGGACCCTGCCCTGTTCTGGAACGATATCGCACAGGTTCGGGGGTGGCAGCTCCAGCAGCATACCCTGCTCGGCATCTGGCGGGTGCGTGACCCGCGGGGTATCCGAAGGGCATGGGGGGGCAAGACGGCCATGGTACGGGCCTTTCGGCGGGCCACCGCAGCGACCGGGACAGGCCGAGAAGGGGAAGGGGAAGGGGGAACGGCTGAGCGGACCTGAGACCTACACCCATCGTGCGGTGTCTGCTCTGCTGCGGCCTCCGCTCTCGGCCATCGTCCCGACGTGGAACGCCCTGCGCTACCTGCCCGCGTGCCTGATGGCGCTGCGTTCGCAACTGCGCGACGGGGATGAAATTGTGCTGGTTGACAACGGCTCCCGCGATGGAGCCGCTGCCTGGGCCCGCCGCTCTGCCCCCGACGTGCGCGTGGTCGAACTGCCGCGCAACCTGGGCTTTGCGGGGGGCACCAACGCCGGTCTTCAGGCAGCACGGGGGGAGGTGCTGCTCCTCTGCAACGACGATGCCATGGTCGAGC
>DAOTUF010000350.1:0-7908 GCA_034437495.1 Chloroflexaceae bacterium
CTCCGGGCCAGGTCGCCGGAGGCGATGAGGGAGCGCACCAGTTCTTCAATGAAATAGGGGTTGCCCTGGGTTCGCTCCAGCAAGGGCAGCACCTCGGGGGGGGGAGGGCCATTGAGCATCGCCGCCAGCAGTTCGATACTGTCTTCCATCGTCAACTCCTCAAGTTCGAGGCGGGTTGCCAATGGAAGGTCGCTCCATGGCTCCTCAATGGGCGGGTCGGGGCGGTAGTTCAACAGCAAGAGCAGCGGAGCTTTGGACAGCGCGTGCGCCAGGCGACCGAGCAGTTCGAGGGAAGAGGCATCGGCCCACTGGACATCGTCAAGCGAGAGCAGCAGCGGCTCCTGATGAGCGATTCCCAGGAAGAGGGCAACCAGCAACTCTTGCAGGAGGTTGTGCCGCTGCTCGTTGTTCAACCCGCCGGTCAGCGGGGTGTCCGGCAGCGCCACGCCGAGCACATCGCCAAGCAGGGGGGTGAAGCGGTGCAACGAGGGGGCCAGTTTGCCCACCCGGGTTTCAATATGGGACAGGCGGGCTGCATCGGCACTGTGAGGATTGCGCTCTCCATTTGCCCCGGTCCCGCCATTCAGAGTAAGCCGCAGCAGGTGACGCAGGGGCGTCCGGATGGCAGCATAGGGCGTGGTCTGCTCATAGCTCTGGCAGTCGCCGCTGTAAATCTGGAAGGATGGGATGTGTTCGCTGGCGTCTCTGGCATAGCTGGCAACAATCAGGTTGCGGGTCAGTTCCTCGGCCAGGCGCGTCTTCCCGATGCCGGCTTCGCCCACCAGTGCCAGGATATGCCCCTCTCCCTGGATGGCGGCTCTGGCTATGCCCGTCAGGAAGGCCAGGACCGCATCCCGACCGATGAGCGGAGAGTGTCCGACGCTCGGGTCGGCAGAACGGCGCGGCCCTCGTTCCACGTCGAGCATGGTCAGCGCCCGTGCGGGAATGACCGGGGCAGCCAACCCCTTCAGCTTCAGAGGGGGTTGGTCGGCTACGGCAACCTGACGTTCCACGGCCTTGCGCGTGGCCGGTGAGAGCAGCACCGTTCCATCCTCGGTTGCGGCCATCAGGCGGGCGGCCAGGTTGACGGTAGACCCCATCACGGTATATTCGTAGCGCTGAAGGCCACCGACGCGCCCGGCAAAGACCGTGCCGGTGTTCAGACCAACCCGCTGCTGGAGCACGTCCCCCGGGGAGGGGTGGGGATATCCCGCGGCCTCCAGGAGGGTGGCGATTTCGGTGTTGGCTCCTTGCAGCGCTTCGCTCAGTTCAAGCGCACACCGCACGGCCCGGAGGGGGTCATCCTCGTGGACATTGGGCGCTCCAAAGAGTGCCATCAGCTTGTCGCCGTGGGTATACATATCCACCTTGTTGACCATACCGTCGTAGCGGTGAACCACCGCCTGCGCCCGCCGAAAGTAGGCGTTGAGCACGGACGCCGCGAGGGGGGCGTCTTCGCCAGCGCGGGTCAGCAGGGCGCTGAAGTCGTGGAAGTTGGCAAACAACACGCTCACCGGGCGAAACTCGCCCATCTCAAAGA
Organism: Chloroflexaceae bacterium; assembly: GCA_034437495.1. Classification (GTDB taxonomy): domain Bacteria; phylum Chloroflexota; class Chloroflexia; order Chloroflexales; family Chloroflexaceae; genus JAAUSY01. Next base: position 1,541 of record DAOTUF010000350.1, read on the forward strand.
TGGTCGGGTCGAGGAAGCGCCGGGGGAGGTTGCGCACCAGGTAGGGACGCAGCGCCTCGACCTGGTGCGCCAGTTCTTCCAGCGTCTCCAGGTCGTCGGGGCCGTCGAGGGGGATGGGGTCTGGCTCCGGGGGCGGCAGGGAGATGGCGGGCAGGGAGGTCATACGCTGGAACCCCTCTTTGCGCGGGGTCCGGACGGCCCCCTCCAGCAGGTGGGCGGTATAGTCGGAGATGACGACCTCGCCCGGGGCGGCGATTTCCTGGGCCGTGGCGACGCGGTTGACTTCGGGGCCGGTGACGACCAGTTCGATATGGCTGAGGTCGCCCACCTCAGCCGCAAAGACTTTGCCACTGTGGACGCCAACCCGCAGTTGCAAACGGAAGGTGCCGCGGCGGGTCTTGAGTTCGGCAAAGTCGGCCATGCGAGCCTGCATCGCAAGGGCTGCGTGGGTGGCGGCCATGGCGTGGAGGGGGCCGGAGCCGAGGCTTGCGGTGTCGAAAAAGGCGGTGAGGGCATCGCCGCCAAACTTCAGCAGCACCCCCTGATGGTTCAGCACTTCCGCGACCAGCGCTTCAAAGAGGCGGTTGACCACCCCGCTCACCTCTTCGACTCCCTGTTTGCCCAGGACGCTCAACTTTTCGGAGAGCGACGTAAACCCGCTCAGGTCGGCAAACAGCAGGCTCCCCTGCCAGAAGGCTCCGCTGATGCGTCCTGGCAGCGGGTCAACCATCTGCCGCGCCACGAGACGGCCCGGGATGTAGGCGACGCAGGCGGTGAGGGTGCGGCGCAGGTGGGCCGCCAGATCTGCCCGGGCATCAGGAGGCAGGTCGCCTTCGCGCTCAAGGTGCGCTTTCAAGTCCGCATCAAGGTAGGCTCCCAGAAAGGGGAACGATACGGATGCTGGCGCGGATGTGGGCAAGGCGCTGGCTTCGGCGGTATTCCTGGTCGTTGGTGCGGTCATACCTCGTCACTCGTCTCTGGTCTGAATGGTGGCCATACATTCGCGGACCATGCCCAGGTCGCGCCTGGCCCGCAGGTTCTTGAAAATCTGCTCGGCCTGTTGCAAGGTCAGCAACAGGTCATCCGAGTGCCCCCGGGCATGGGCGAGCCGCGCCTGCCAGTAGAGCACCTTGCCCAGTTCATAGGGGTTGTCGAGCCGGTCAAGCATCGCCCGGCTGCGCGACAGATACTCGCTGGCGGCGGGGAAATCTCCCCTGTTCAGGGCGATTTCTCCCATCACGCGCAGGCCGACTGCCTCTTCCACGGCCATACCCAGTTCGCGGGCAATGGCAAATGACTGCCCGATATAGTCCATCGCCTGGTCGTGCTGGCCGAGCGCCAGGGAAGCTTCGGCAGCCAGGCGCAGCGCTTCGGAAAGGTTGTTGCGGGCTTTTATCCGTTCGAGCGAAACAATGCTGGCGCGGAGGAGGTGCAGAGCATCGCGCGGTTGACCCTGGAGCAGCAGCACTTCGCCCTGGTTGTAGCCGGTCATAGCCAGCCCTTGCAGCGAGCCAATGCGTTGGAACTGCTTGCTGCTGTACTGATAGAGGTCGGCGGCAAGCTGCAACTCCCCCTGCCCGACCATGACGTTGGCCAGGCTGTTGGAGGTCAGCGCCATCCCCCGGATATCCCCCACGTTCTCGCTAATCTGAAGGCTTTTCTGGTAGCACTTGGTCGCATCCGACCAGCGCCCGACACGCCAGTAGGCGTAGCCGAGGTTTTTGAGCGCCTCGCTCAGGCGGGTGGCGTCCTTCATCAGGTCGAGCAGCGTTCGGGCCTGCTCCAGCGCGGGGATGCTGAGGCGAAATTCGCCGCGGTCGCGCCAGAGATTGCCCATCAGGAGGAGCGCGTGGGCCTGGTCGATGGTGTTGCCCAGGTGCTCCGCCACGGCCAACCCGCGCCGCGCCCATTCCAACGACTGGTCAAACTCGCCCTGGTTGTAATAGATGCGCGACCCGAGCAGGTAGCAGCGGGCAAATTCGCCCTGCGATTCGGGGGTGGCACACTGCATCCCCCGCTTGAGCCAGTCGAACGCCTCGTCATAGTCGGAATGCTGCTCGTAGAGCGCGGCAATGTGGCGGTGGAGCCGAACCGCCGCCGATGAGAGTTGGGGGTGAGAGATGGGGAAGTGTTTCCCCTCTGCCCGCCATTGCTCATATTCCTCCACAAGCTGGTTAATGAGACGGAGCGATTCCTGGTAGGCGGGGCGGGCCTGGTCGAACTCGCCAAGCAGCATGTAGATATAGGCCCGGCGCTCGTGCAGTTCGGATACCTGGAAGATGATGTGAAACGAGTGCCCGTAGATGGGGAGCAAGAAGGGGAACGCCTCATCCTGCTGGCTCCCCTGTTCGCCCTTGTGCTGGCGGCTTTCCACCTCCTGGAGCAGGCTAGGCGCTATCTCCAGCCCGGTGGCAAAGAGCCGCAGCGCTTCCTGGTTGGCAAAGCGCCGCTGCGCCTGGATACCCGCCGACAGGTGGTAGCGAAACGAGGCTTCCCAATCTTCGGCCAGCAGGTAGTGCCGCGCCAGGAGCGCCAGGTGTTCGTCCAGATGGCCCGTGCTCAGGGCTTCTATCCACTGGGCTACGCGCCGGTGCAGTTCCCGCCGCTGTGCGTAGAGAATGCCCTCATAGGCGACATCGTGCAGGAGGGCGTGGCGGAAGAAGTAGGACCTTTCGTTTTGCTTCTCTTCGGCGGTGATGACATCGGCTTCAATCAGCCGTTGCAGCCCGCTGTGCAGCAGGTGGGGGTAGCGGTAGATACCTTCCAACACCTGAAGCTGAAAGCGATAGCCAATGACGGAAGCCACCTGTACCAGTTCGTGGTAGGGTTCTTCCAGGCGGTCCAGGCGCGACATGATCATCCCTTCGATGCTCGTAGGAACGGCAACCTGGTCGAGGGGGCAGGTGAGGTGCCAGTGCCCCAGGTTGGTGCGGGCCAGCGCACCGGAGGCAATCAGGGCCCGCACCAGTTCTTCGATAAAGAAAGGGTTGCCCTGCGTGCGGGTGAGCAGCGGGAGAATGGAGCGCGGGGGAGAACCTTCGAGCATGGCTTCGAGCAGCGCCGCGCTGTGTTCATCGGACAGTTCTTCAAGGGTGGTGCGGAGCGTGTGGGGAAAGTCCGCCCATGGTTCAGCGATGCGGGGGTTGGAGCGATAGCACAGCAGCAGGAGCAGCGGCACGTTGGTCGCCGCCTGTGCCAGGCGGTTGAGCAGTTCCAGGGAGGGTGTGTCGGCCCATTGCAGGTCATCGAACACCAGGAGCACCGGTTCCTGGGCCGAAGCGCTCAGGATGAGCGTCGTCACCAGTTCTTGAACGCGGTTGTGCCGCTGTTCGGCGTTCAGGGCGTTGGTCAGGGGCGTCTCGTTGAGGGGGATACCAAGCACATCGCTGAGCAGCGGCAGAAAATGGGAAAATTCCGGTGCGAGGTGGTCTACCCGCTCCCGCAGCCGGTGTTCAATGGCTTCTTGCTGGTCTTCTATCGTGGCTCGCTGGCCCATCACGAGGCCGAGCAGGTGGCTCAGGGGGGTGCGCAGGGTGACATAGGGGACATTCTGCTTGAGCGACTGCCCTTCGCCCGGGTAAATCTGAAAATGGGGCACCGCATCGGAGGGGTCGAGGGCAATGCTGGCCGTCACCAGGGTGCGGACCAGTTCTTCAGCCAGGCGGGTCTTTCCCGTTCCGGCCTCCCCGACAATGGCCAGCACCCGCCCGACCCCCTGGAGCGCCTCCCGCGCATTCTTCAGCAGGAGCGCAAACTCGGCATCGCGCCCGACCAGGGGAACCCGGGGGAGGCTGGTGGGTCCCAGGGAAACTGGAACGCCGTGTTCCTTCAGGGCCCGCGCGGGAACGATGGGGTCGGCAATCCCCTTGACCGCCAGGGGGGGTTGGTCTATCACCGCCACAAACCGCGACACCTCGGCCCGCGTGGCCGGGGACAGCAGGATCCCCCCCTCGTCGGCCACTTCCATCAGGCGGAATGCCAGGTTGACCGCCGGCCCCATCACGGTATATTCGTAGCGCCATCCTCCCCCGACGCGCCCGGCAAAGACCGTGCCCGTGTTGATGCCGATGCGGTGGGTGAGCCGGGGGGGGGCTTCGGCAGCGGCATCCACCGCCGCCACAGGCGGGAGGAGGGTGGCTATCTCGGTGTTGGCTTCTTCCAGGGCGGTGTCCAGGTCGAAGGCACAGGAGACGGCCCGCAGGGGGTCGTTCTCGTTGGCGCTCGGTGCGCCGAACAGGGCCATGAGCTTATCGCCGTGGGTGTGCATATCGACCTTGTTGATAATGCCCCCGTAGTGGTGAACCGTTGTCTGGATACGGCGGAAGTAGGCGTTGAGGGCGGCCACAGCAAGGCCCGTATCAAGCTCCTGCTCATCGTCAAACCGGGTGAGCAGGCTGCTAAAGTCGGAGAAGTTGGCAAACAGTACACTCACCGGGCGAAACTCCCCCATCTCGGCGGGGTGGTCTCCCAGGTAGCGGCGGGGGAGGCGGTAGACCAGGTAGGGACGCAAGGCCGCGACCTGGAGGGCCAGGATTTCCAGGTCGCTCGGGCAGTTCGAGAGGGTGACGGTTGGCGGCTCCGGGGGGGGCGGGAGGACGATGTCGGGCAGGGATATGGCCTGGTAAAACCCCTCGTTTCTGGGGGTCAGGGAGGCGTCTTCCAGCAGGGTGGCGGTCTGTGCGGAGATGATGACCTCGCCCGGGGCGGCGTATTGCTGGGCCCGCGCCACCCGGTTGACATCGGCTCCAGTGACGACCAGTTCAATATGGTGGCTGCTGCCCACTTCGGCGGCAAAGACCTGTCCGCTGTGGACTCCAACGCGGAGGCGCAGACGGAAGGTTCCGGCGCGGGTCTTCAGGGCCGCGAAGTCGTCCATACGGGCTTGCATGGCCAGGGCCGCCAAGGTCGCGGCTCTGGCGTGGTTGGGGCCAAGGGTTTCGGCGTCGAAGAAGGCGGTCAGCGCATCGCCACCAAATTTGAGCAGTTCGCCGCGGTAGGCCAGCACCTCGGCAATCAGGGTGTTGAAGAGGCGGTTGACCACCCCGCTCACCTCTTCGGCCCCCTGCTTTCCCAGGACGCTCAGCTTTTCGCAAAATCCAGTAAAGCCGCTGAGGTCGGCAAAGACGAGGCTCCCCTGCCAGCGGTGCCCGCTGATGCGGCCCGGCTGCGGGTGCGCCAGGTGAGAATGGACCAGGCGCGACGGGATGTAGGCGGCACAGGCAGCGAGTTCGCGGCGGAGTTCGTCGCCCAGGGCGGCCCGCGCTGCCGTAGTCTGGCTTTCGACCTGCGAGAGACGGGCGGCAAGGCCAGGCGGAAGATATTTTTCAAAGAGTAGGTTCATTAGAGGAGTATCACCATATCATCTCGATGCACAGCTTCGGGTCCGTAGGCGTATCCTAAGACGTCAGCGACATGGGATGAATGCATCCCCTTGACCAGCGCGAGGTCATGGGCGCGGTACTGGGTGAGGCCGCGGGCTATTTCGCGCCCATCCGGGTCGTAGATGCGGATGGTCTGGCCGCGGTCGAAGGGGCCTTCCACCGCAACAATGCCCGCCGGAAGCAGGCTCTTGCCCTGATGCACGAGGGCGTGTGCTGCGCCCATGTCCACCACCACGCGGCTGTGGCGGACGGTTTCGGCCAGGAGCCAGCGCTTGCGCGACTCCAGGTGGCTGACATGGGTGGGGAAGTAGGTACCGGGGCGTTCTCCCCGCGCCACGCGGGTAATGATATCTGGCTCCGTTCCTCGGGCGATGAGCACAGCAGTGCCAGAGCGGGTTGCCAGGTCAGCAGCGTGGATCTTGGTGCGCATCCCACCGGTGCCGCGGTGGGTTCGGCTCCCGCCGGCTATCTCCCAGATGTGGGCGTCGATGTGTTCGACGGTCTGCATCAGGGTGGCGGTCGGGTTGCTGGTGGGGTCGGCGGTGTAGAGTCCCTCGATGTCGGTCAGGATGAGGAGCAATTCCGCATCGACCAGGTTGGCAACGAGCGCCGACAGGGTGTCGTTGTCGCCCACGCGGATTTCGCTGGTGGCAACGGCGTCGTTCTCGTTGATGATGGGAACGATGCCGCATTCCAGGCAGTGCAGGAGGGTATTCCGCGCATTGAGGTAGCGCCGACGGTCGCCCAGGTCGCCGCGGGTGAGGAGCGCCTGCGCGACGTTGAGGCCATAGATATCAAAAATCTGCTCGTAGAGATGCATGAGACGGCTCTGCCCCACGGCTGCAAGCACCTGCTTGAAGGAGACGGCGGCATCTCGTCGGTGCTGCTGACGGGGGGGGAAGCCGAGCCGCTCCCACCCGGCGGCGATTGCTCCCGAAGATACCATGAGGACCTGCGTTCCATGCGCCTGGAGCGCGGCTATCTGGC
>DAOTUF010000351.1:0-6019 GCA_034437495.1 Chloroflexaceae bacterium
TGTTGCAATCAACATCCATATCTACAGTATAGCACAGGTGTTGCGCGGATGCAAGGGCTGAAGCCTGCGAGAAACCCGCCTAACCACTGCCACTCAAGTGGCGTGGCTTGCGGCGGGTTTATTCGGTCATCTCCTATCGAGCATGACCCCCTGACCCGAATCCTGATGACCCGTGACAGGAGTCACAGGTTCGATATCAGTTCACGGCTCACCCTGTGCTGTACGGAGGCGAGGGGGGAGAAAGAGAGGACGAGAGGACAAGAGGACAAGAGGACGGGAGGAGGATAAAGGGACATCAAACCTGCCGTACCTCCCCCTGTTTCTACCGATGGGGGAGGGCAGGTTTGATGTCCTGAGAGCACGTATTAAGATGAGTGGCGTTCGAAAAACTCATCTACCCGTTGTTCGGCTTCCTGACGTTCCCATCCATACCGTTCCTGCAAAACACCGGTGAGCTTTTCGCGCTGTCCGTTTATCTGATCCCAATCGTTGTCAGTCAGTTTGCCCCATTGTACTCGTGCATCGCCTTTTAGCTGGGTCCATTTTCCCTTGATTACATCCCAATTGATTGGCATTGCTAATTTCCTGCTACTTTCTCCGTGTTCAAACGTACCCGAAAGTACGCTTTGCACACGTACTAAAATTCTTACTTCCACTCCTCCTGGGGTTCATGGGCCGGTCGCCCCGGCACCTTCCCCTTCTTCCCTGGATCTTGCAAGAAGTATGCCAGAACCCGGTATGAGGAAACGCATGCATGGGGACCTGTGCTATACTGTAATCGGGTTGGTTTTCATACAAGCTTCAAGCCACCCGGGGTCTCATGCGTTCTCGCACGATTGCAACCGTTTCTATCCTATAGCCCTCCTGGACACATTCCATGCGCAAATATCTTCCCTGGCTCTTCCGACTCATCGGGCCGACGCTTCTGGCGCTCTTTCTGGCAAACAGCGACCTGGAACAGCTAGGGGCTGAACTGGCCGGAACCCATCCGGGGTATATCACCCTCTCACTCCTGATGATTGCCCCCTTCATGGTGGTCAAAGCGTGGCGCTGGCGGCGCGTCATGCGCGAACTCACGCTCGACCTTCCCCTGCATACGGCCACCTTCCTCTACACCATCGGCATCTACCTCGGGTCGGTCACGCCCGGCCAGGCGGGCGACCTGGTGAAAGCCTGGTATCTCCGCGAACGAGGACACCCCCTGGCCCCTGCCCTCCTCAGTGTCGTCATTGACCGGCTGTTCGATATGATTATTATGGCGGGGTTGGCCGTTCTGGGTATCTTTGCCCTGGGCAACCTCCTGCCGGGGCAGGGGTTTCAGACCGCGCTTGTTCTCGCAATCGGGGCCGGGCTTATCTTCCTGATGATCGTCTTGATGTCGCCAGGGCCACGCGAGTGGACGCTCACGCGGGCCTTGCCCACCGTGCTCCCCCAACGGCTCCACGACTCGCTTCACCACTGGAATACGCAGTTCTCTACCCTGGCGATGCACCCCCGCCTTGTGCTGGATGCGAGCATTGCCTCGCTGATATCGGCAGTATTCAGTTTCTTCCGTCTCTGGCTGCTCTTCATCGCGCTCGACGTGCATGTCCCCTTTTCCGTAGTCGTCGGGGGGTCGGCGTTGATAGCCATTCTGCAAGTGGTGCCCATCTCCGTCGCGGGGGTCGGCGTGCGCGATGCCGTCCTGGTAGCGATTCTCCTCCCCTATGGCTACAGCACCGAGCAGGCATTGGGGGTCTCGGCCCTCTTTCTCCTGCTCACCCTGGAACAAATCCTGCTCGGCTTTGTCCTCTCCTTCTGGTACCCGATAGGGAAAAAGCTCAGTCAGGTCGTTCCGGACCAACCCGTTCCCGAAACCACCCCTGAATAACGTCCAGCGCGTCGGGGTGGATGCTGTGCCCGATGGGGTATTCGTGGTAGGTCAGGCGAACGGGCAGGGGAGTCAGGTAATCGCGGAGCGCCCGGCTCCCGCTCACGGGTATCAAATCGTCCAGCGCCCCGTGCATCACCAGCACATCCAGTCCATCCAGCGCGTCTGCCTGGACATCATGAAGAATCTGGTCGTCCAGGTAGCCGCTGATAGCTACCACGCCCGCCACCAGGTGGGGAGCCGTGAGCGCCACATTCATCCCCATGACTGCGCCCTGGCTAAAGCCAAGAAGGTAGACGCGGCGAGCATCGGCCCCTACATGCGCCGGGAGGTCGGCAACAAATTCTGTGAGCACCTTCAAGCTCTGGGCGCGGCTCGCGTGGTCGTGCTGCAAATTGCCCGGCACGCCGTACAGGTAGTACCAGGCATACCCGAAGCCAATGTCGTAAATGGCCCGCGCACTGACAATGTGCAACCGTTCGTCCAGGTAGGGAGCCAGCCCCATCAAATCGTGCTCGTTGCTCCCAAAACCGTGCAGCAGCAGCAGCAGCGGTGGCGGTTCCGCCTGCGGTGCTTCCGGTGGTCGGGTAATGGCATAAATTTCACTCATGGCTATCCTTGGTATCCTTGACTTATCCTTGACTACTTCTCATCCGTGCTCGTGACCCTGGTCTATCGGCGTGCTCAGCGCGGCACTTCAACCCGCGCCAGAATCCGGCCCATCGTTGTATCGGCGTTCAACCCCTCAATCTCAACTTCTGGCTTCAACAGAATGCGGTGGCGGTAGACTGGCCGCACCAGGAACTTGACATCGTCGGGGCTGACATACAAGCGTCCCTGCATGGCGGCATAGGTTTTGCTGGCAAGCAGCAGGGCGATACTGGCCCGTGGCGACCCCCCGAGCACCAGGTCATGGCTCTTGCGGCTTTCCTGGGCAATCTCCGTAATATAGGTGATGATTCCCTCCTCCACCTGCACCCCCTGTATCTCCTCGCGGCAGCGGGTCAGCGCTTCGGGGGTCATCACTGGCTGAAGGTTGGCCTGCTCCAGGTGGCGAGCGTCGAAGCCGCGGTGGTAGCGATGCAGCACTTCCACTTCCACGGCCTGCGGTGCATATTCGACCACAATCTTGAAGAGAAAGCGGTCAAGCTGCGCTTCCGGCAGGGGGTAGGTTCCCTCGTGCTCCACGGGGTTCTGGGTCGCCAGCACAAAGAACGGCTCCGGTAGGGGGAGGGGGTGCCCCTCTATCGTCACCTGGCGCTCCTCCATCGCCTCCAGCAGGGCGCTCTGGGTCTTGGCGGGAGCGCGGTTGATCTCATCGCCAAGCAATACCTGGGTGAAGACCGGTCCCTTGCGCAGGCGAAATGTGCCCCGCTGCATATCAAACACCTGCGTTCCGATAACGTCCGAGGGCATCAGGTCGGGCGTAAACTGCACCCGCTTGAAGTCCGCCTGGATGAGATGGGCCAGCGTTTTGGCCATCAAGGTCTTTCCCGTGCCCGGCACCCCCTCCAGCAAGACATGCCCGCCGGTCAGCAGCGCAACGAGCATCAGCGTCAGCGGCTCGTCCTGCCCCACCAGCACCTTGCTGGCTTCCTGCCGCAGTGCAGTCACCGTTTCTTGCGTCACCATCATGCGTACGCGCTCCTTGTTTCAACCTGACGGATGTGAGCGATAGGAAGGACCGGCGATGCTGTGTCTCCCCTCACCTCCCCTGTTGTCGGCGTCATCTCCGTTGTGGTCGTCATGGTGAGCGGGAGGGTGGGGGGCAGACCGGTCGTGGTCGTCGGCGTGATTGTTGGTATGATTGTTGGTATCATCGTTGGGGTCACAACTCCTGTCGGCGTCACCTCTGGTGAGACCTGCGGGGGGAGGTCCGGAGCCGGGGCGATGACGCTGACCGTGAGCGGAAGCGTGGAGGTCAGCGGTGGGGAGGGGGAGAAAGGTTCGTCTTCACCTTCCTCCCCTCCCGTCAGATACTCCGGAGGGGGAGCCGGGCGAGCTTCCCCCCCGGGCGCATAGCCCATGTCGGGGAGCAGCAGCGTCACATTCCCTATCTGGAGGCTGGTGATATGGCTCTGCGCCAGCACCACCACACTGAGCACCGATGCACCACCCACGACCACCATCCCCGCCACCATCCGGGCGGGGGAAAGACGGGGACTGAACACGCGCAGGACGATGGCCCCCAGGATGGGAACGACCAGAGCCAGCACCAGTAAGACGAATATGAGAGGTTGAGACATTGGGATCCTTTCCAGTCCAGTACCGGCGTGGGCCACCGGTGGCGGTCAACGGGCCAGGCTCTTCCAGGGAACGTCCGCTACCCCGGAGCGAGCATTGACCAGCCGCGCCAGCACAAACAGCCAGTCCGAGAGCCGGTTCAGGTAGGAGAGCACGGTCTGGTTGACGGGTTCGGAAGATGCCAGCGTCACCACGCGCCGCTCGGCCCGGCGGCAGACCGTCCGGGCCAGGTGCAGGTAGGCCGAAGGCAGGCTTCCCCCTGGGAGAATGAACTGTCGCAGTGGTTCCAGTTCTGTTTCAAACTGGTCAATCTCGTGTTCAAGCTGGACGGTGGCCTCGTCGCTCGTGCGGTCAATGCGGGTGGCTTCCCCCGGGGTTGCCAGGTCAGCCCCCACGACAAAAAGCTCGTTCTGAACCCGGGCCAGGGCTTCATCCAGCGAGGGGTCTACGCCGCAGGCCCGCACCACGCCGAGCATGGCGTTCAGTTCGTCCACCTCGCCGTAGGCTGCCACGCGCAGCGAGTCCTTGGCTACGCGCTGCCCTCCCCAGAGGCCGGTTGTTCCGCGGTCGCCGGTGCGGGTGTAGATGTTCATCATCGTTCCAACTTTCTAGCTACTGACTGATCAGCGTCCCTCTTCACCATACATCTCCTCGCGTCGAAGCGAAAGGGCTTCAGGCCAGGGGCCAACGTCAGACCCCGCCGATTCAAATGGCTTTTGAGAAGGGTTTGCTGTTGTTGCCCGCATCTCCCGCACGAACTCGGCAAAGAGGTAGGTCGTGTCGTGCGGGCCCGGCCCCGCCTCCGGGTGGTACTGCACGCTGAAGCAGGAGAGCGCCCGGTGACGCAACCCCTCAACTGTACCGTCGTTCAAGTTCAGGTGGGTCACTTCCACCTCCGCGGGCAGGCTCTCCGGGTCCACCGCAAAGCCGTGATTTTGCGAGGTGATTTCGACGCACCCGGTCGGAAGATGGCGGACGGGGTGGTTGACCCCATGGTGTCCAAAGGGGAGCTTGAAGGTCTGCCCCCCTAGCGCCAACCCCATCAACTGGTGCCCCAGACATATGCCAAAAATCGGGACCCGTCCGAGCAGCGCCCGCAGCGTCTCCACGGCATACATCGCCGCCGCCGGGTCGCCCGGCCCGTTGGAATAGAACAGGCCATCGGGTTGGAGCGCCAGCGCCTCTGCCGCCGGGGTTCGCGCAGGGATGACCGTTACACGGCAGCCATGGTCTATCAGCCGCCGCAGCGTGGTATGCTTGATACCAAAGTCGTAGGCTACGACGTGGAGGGGACGGGCATCCTGGTCGTTCCCCTGCTCTGCCACTCCCCCGACGCGCCATTCGCTGCTGCCCTCATTCCACGGGTAGGGCTGCGCACAGGTGACGGCCCCGGTCAGGTCCAACCCCTCCATCTGGGGAGAACCGCACGCCCTCTCGCGCAGCGCCTCCACCGACACCTGCTCCGTGGAGATGATACCGCGCATGGCCCCCGCCGCCCGGATGTGCCGCGTCAGGGCGCGGGTGTCTACGTCGGTGATAGCCACAATCCCGTGTTCGCGCAGGAGTTGTTCCAGGCTGCCGCTGGCCCGCCACGAACTGTAGCACTCGCGGCTGTGCGCCCGCACAATGAACCCCGAGACCTGGGGAGACCGCGACTCGAAGTCGAAGGTATTCACGCCGGTGTTCCCGATGTGTGGGGCTGTCATAACGACCAGTTGCCCGCAGTAGGACGGGTCCGACAATACCTCCTGGTATCCAGTCATCCCCGTATTAAAGACCACTTCCCCAACCCGCTCCCCCGTCGCCCCAAACGAGCGCCCGCGGAAACTTCGTCCATCTTCCAGGACCAGCAACGCATCCACGATGTTCTTTCTTCCTCCTGTACCATCTGTACCATATCAAGAC
>DAOTUF010000352.1:0-12561 GCA_034437495.1 Chloroflexaceae bacterium
GCCCTCGATGGACCTGGAAATCGTTCTGGCTGCCGACCGACCCGTCATCAACCAGGGCGAAGAGGTCACGATAGTTGCAGTCGTCACGGTCCTGAAGGGGGTGGCGAAAGAAGTGCTCATCTCGAACAAGCTCTCACCCTTCCTCGAAGTCGTGCGCTACGATGCCACCTACACCCCTCTGACCCACACCACCTGGGGCGACCTGAACGTCACCAGGTCCGTGGTGAACCAGGGAGGGGTGCAGGTTGAGAACCAGTGGGTGACGGTGGTTATCCCCGAACAATACCCGATGGGAGAGGGACACCAGGTCATCGTCACCATCCGCGCCCGGGTAGTGGGCGAACCCGTCGCGCCCAACAACAGCATCACCTCCTTTGTCTCATCTGTCACCGAGGACTCGAACCCGTGGAACAACGTCGGGGTGCTGATGTTCAACCAGTAATCAGAAGTGCGTGGCGAGTGGTGATGCGTCAGTCAGGTCATCACTCGTCACCTCCTTATCCCATGATGATGGTATAATGATGCTATGACGCTCCCTTTGCTCACCTACCGCAGCAACACGCTGCGCTACGACCGCGACCAGGGGACGGTGGTGGTGCTCGACCGCCGCCGCTACCCCCATGAAACCGTCTTCGTGACCTGCCACTCCCTCGATGAAGTGGCCCACGCCATCACCGCTATGCTGGTCCAGGGGGGACCGCCGCTGGCCTATGTCGCGGGCTACGGGTTGGCGCTGGTGGCGCGGCAGCACCGTACCTGGCCGACCGAGCAGCAGCGAGCCGTGCTCATCCAGGCAAGCGAAAAGCTGCGGCACACCCGTCCGACCGCCGACGACCTGCACCACATCCTGGACGCGGCCTTGAAGGTGGCCAATGATACCCTGCTCCACGGGGGAGATGCCGAGCGCGTCCTGGCCGACTTTGTAGACGGGGAGGTCGCCCGGGGGGATGAGGTGGCCGAACGGTGTGGTCGCCACGCGGCCAACCTGCTCCCCGACGACGCCGCCATCCTGACCCACTGCTTTGCGGGGGCCGCCCTGAACTGGACGCTCTATGTGGCGCACCACGAGCAGGGAAAACACCTGCACCTGTATGCCAACGAAACCCGCCCCTACCTCCAGGGGTCCCGCCTGACTGCCCACCAGTCCCACGAGATTGGCGTGCCCGTCACCCTGCTTACCGACAATATGGCGGGGTTCTGCTTCAGCCGGAGCATGATGACGACCTACCTCACTGCCGCCGACCGGATTGCCCTGGACGGCAGCATCGCCAACAAAATCGGCACCTACCAGTATGCCGTGCTTGCTGCCCGCCACGGGGTGCCGTTCTATGTTCTGGGCTACGACGGCCCCGACCCCGCCACCCCGGACGGAACCCGCATCCCCATCGAAGAGCGCGATGCGACCGAGGTGCTCCAGTGTGCGGGTGTGCGCACCGCCCCGCCCGGCGTGGGTGGATACTACCCTGCCTTCGACGTGACCCCGCCGGACCTGGTGACAGCCATCGTAACCGAGCGGGGGGTCTTTGCGCCGGGGGAGATGGCCACCTACCACCACGCTCCGTGACCTGACATACTTTGTGTTGTGCTATGATTCTGATAATCGGGGGGACAGCCGCATACTTCCTCGACCATGAGGCTGAATCTGGCCCCCTGGAGCGGGTCAACCTCGATACCCCCTATGGCCCGGCCTTCCCCATCCTGCTGCTTCCCCCTCCGTCCTCCTCGCGCTCTCCTGGCCACCGTCTGGCGTTCGCCTCGCGCCACGGGCTGAAGCGCCTCGAAGTCAGCCCCCCCTTCAACGCCCGCGCGAATATCTGGGCCGCCCACGCGCTCGGGGTACGGGCTATCCTGGGGTGGAACGGGGTGGGAGCTATCAACCCACTGCTTGAAGTCCACGACCTGCTGGTGCTTGACGGGGTGCTCGACTTCACGAAGAACCGCAACCCGCGATTGTCCAGCGAGGAGCGGGTCCCCGTGCAGGGGACGGGGCCGCGTGGTTCCCCTGCCTGCCTCGCCCCCCCCCCGCTTGTCCCCATCTTCGCCCCGGCGCTGCGAGCAGCACTCTTCCGGGCCGCACGAGCCACCACCAGACGGGCGTTCCCGCACGGGACCTATGCCTGCACCGAGGGGCCGCGCCTGGAGACCGCCGCGGAAATTCAGGCGTTCCGGCGGATGGGGGCCGACGTGGTGGGAATGACCCTCGTCCCCGAAGTGTTTCTTGCCCGCGAGATGGGGATAGCCTGTGGTTCGCTGGCGTATGTGACCAACTACGCCACGGGCGTTGAGCCAGTAGCCCATGCCCCCCGTCACTTTGGTGTCGATGTTGCCCGCCGATGCCTCCACATCGTCCGGGCAGCAGCGGCGATGCTCCTCAACGAGAGCGACCAGGGCAATAACAGCGACAGCAACAACGACAACGACGCACCGGGGATGTGGTACAATGCGGAGGAATGCCCCCGCCCCGACGGAGGGGAGGAACACCACCAGAGCGCGAAGCGGACCGAAGCGCAGAACAGAAAGAAACCGTCCCATGAAGATCGTTGATGTCTGTCTCGTGACCCACTGTCTCGCCAGCCAGCACGATTTCTATGCCCGGGTTCTGGGCTTCCCCGTCCTGTCTGCCCACCACGACACCCTGACGCTCGGGGTGGGAGACGCACGACTGACCTTTGCCCGGAGGGAGCAGGAGGGGGAGGGTGAAAGGGATGGGGAGAGGGATGGTTCCTACCACGTGGCGTTTACTATCCCGACCAACCAGTTTGCCGAAGCTAAAGCCTGGTTGGTTCAGCGCGTCCCCCTGATTACCGACGCGGCGGGGACAGATGTATTTTTCTTTTCGAAGTGGAACGCCCACGCCCTGTACTTTGCCGACCCTGCGGGCAATGTGATGGAGTTGATAGCCCGCCACACCCTGCCCAACGCCACCGACCGCCCCTTTGATGCCCTCAACATCCTGACCATCAGTGAAATCGGCCTGGCCACGGAGAACGTCCAGGAGACGACGGAGGTGCTCCGGGCAACCCTGGGCGTCACCCCCCACCACATCCAGGGTAGCGAAACCTTCACAGCTCTGGGCGATGACCACGGCCTCCTGATTGTCGTTGACCAGAAACGGGACTGGTTTCCAGAGACGGGCAAGACCGCCGGCCCGATGCCCGTTACCGCCACGGTTGCCCAGGGGAGCGGGCACACCTACCGCATCTCGGTCCCGCCCTGCCCGTGCGCTATCGAGGCCCTGCCCACCTGCTCCGCCGTGGGCGCTTGACGCCGCTTCGTTCTCACCTGCATGAGTTTTGCAGACAGCTCCCCGGCCCCCACCGGCTTGCCCAGGTAGTCGTCCATCCCCGCCTCCAGGCACCTCTGGCGGTCGCTGTCCATCGCGTGGGCAGTCAGCGCAATGATAGAGGGCTGCTGCTCGGCGGGCCACGTGTCCCGTATGCACCTGGTTGCCTCGATACCATCCATCCCGGGCATTTGCACGTCCATCAGCACCACATCATAGGGGCAGCGGCGCATAGCCTCCAGCACCTCGTAGCCGGTGGCCGCTACGTCGGCGCGGTAGCCCATCTTCTCCAGCATCCGCAGCGCCACCTTCTGGTTGGTGATATTGTCCTCGGCCAGCAGGATACGCAGTGGGAAGCGCTGCCCGGTCTGAATATCAAACCCCTCGTGTTCGAATACGCAGCGTCGGGTGATGGGTTCGCCGCGCACGAGGCTGACCAGGGCGGTGTGCAGCAGGGCCGGGCGAACCGGCTTGACCAGGAAGGCGGTTCTGTCGGGGGGAGGAACGCTGCTCAGTTCGCGGCGGCTGGTGAGCGACACCAGCATCAGCACCGCCACCTCGGGCGTGGGGCAGGCCAACCGAAGATGGGTAGCCAGCGCGACCGCTTCCGTCACGGTCTGGGGCAGATTGAGCAGGATAAGGGGGCACGGTCCGGTCTGCTGGCGCACCCACGCCAGCGCAGCCGCAGCAGAGCCAACCGGGTGGGGGTACATCCCCCACCGTTCGGCGTAGCGGGTGAGCAGGTGGCGGTTGGTAGCGTTTTTGTCCACAATGAGCACCCGCCGCCCGTGCAGGTCGGGTTGGTCGGGGGCGAGGAAGCGCGGCGGCGCAGCTTCGACCGGCTCAGCCACAAACGTGACATGGAAGGTGGAGCCACTCCCCGCCGCGCTTTCAGCCCACACCGTCCCCCCCATCATCTCCGCCAGCCGCTTGCTGATGACCAGCCCCAACCCGCTGCCGCCATATGTGCGCGTGGTTGCGCTGTCTACCTGGCTGAACGACTGGAAGAGGACCCCGAGCCGGTCGGCAGGGATGCCGATGCCCGTGTCGCGCACGGCGATATGCACATCGTGCCCCCGCTCGACCGTCACCACCACCTCCCCCTGCTCGGTAAACTTCACCCCGTTGCCCACCAGGTTGACGAGAATCTGCCGCAGCCGGCTGAGGTCGCCCATCAGCACGGGGGGCAGGTCGAGGTCCATCCAGTAGACCAGTTCCAGCCCCTTTTCGGCGGCCCGGGGCGCGAGCAGTTCTAGCGCCTCTTCAATGCACGTCCGCAGGTTGAAGGGAGCCTGTTCCATCTCCATGCGGCCCGCCTCAATGCGGGAAAGGTCCAGCACATCGTTGATGAGCGTGAGCAGGGCAGCGCCGCTGGTGCGGATGGTCTCCGTATAGTCCTGCTGCTCCGCGATGAGGGGCGTGTCCATCAGCAGGGTGGTCATACCAATGATAGCATTCAGCGGGGTGCGTATCTCGTGGCTCATCGTCGCCAGAAACTCCGATTTGGCGCGGGTGGCGGCTTCAGCGGCTTCGCGGGCCTGGTGCAGCCGCTCGTTCGCCGCCTCCAGTTCGGCGGTGCGTTTGGCTACGCGCTGCTCCAGGGTGGTGTTGGCCTCGGTCAGAGCCGTTTCGCTGTCCCGAAGCGCCTGTTCCTGCGCCACCTGCACGGTCACGTCGCGCACCATCCAGCGGATGGTCTCCACCGTCCCGCTGCGCTCGTCGCGCATAGGCTGCGCCACAATGGATGCACTGAAGGGATCCAGGTGGTGTCCCCGCACGCGCAGGTTCCACGCCTCCACTCGCTCACCAGCGTTCAGGCGCTCCAGCAGGTCCAGGAAGCGGGGTTGGTCTTCTCGCACCACCACGGCGAGCAGGGGTTGTCTGTGCAGCACCCGCGGCTCCAGGTTCAGCAGACGGGTGGCGGCCTGGTTCACCTCCTGGATTTTCCCCCCCGCGTCCGTCACGAGGTAGCCGTCGGGCGCAAACTCGAACAGGTCGCAGTAGCGGGCGCGCTCGGTTTCGGCCAGGGTGTGGGCGGCAATCAATTCGTCCTGCTGTTGGTGCAGTTCTTCGCTGCTGGCGGCAAGCTCCTCCAGGGTCGCATATAGCCCCTCAAGGGCCTCGCGCAGCACCTCGCGCTCCGGGTTGTCGGTGGTGGGGTGCTGCTCCAGCCGCGCAACCATCGCCTGAATTTTGTCAAACCGTCGGTTCCATTCCTCTAGATTCATTGCCTCCAGATTCATTTCACCTGTCTCTTTGCTCATCTGTTTCTCCCCTTGAGAGTGCCCCCCGGCCTGCTCCAGGCGTAGAGACATACCCCATCTCTCCGGTATTTGCAAGTTCGGTGCCATGGCGGGGGTCATCCCCCCTCACAGTGGGGCAGCCAGACGGTAAAGGTCGAGCCGCACCCCTCATCGCTGGCCACCCACACCCTGCCGCCGTGCTGCTCCACAACGTAGCGGGTGCTTGCCAACCCCAGTCCCGTGCCGCTCGTGCGGGTCTGCACATTGCTGCCGCGCCGAAACGGTTCGAAGACGTAGGGCAGGTCTTCCGAGGGGATACCGACGCCCTCATCGCGCACGCTGATGAGGACACCGGGGGTGTCGTTGCACTCCCCCGCGGCGAGCGTCACCGTGATGGTGCTCTCCGCCGGGCTATACTTCACGGCGTTGGAGAGCATATTGCCCAGGACCCGCTCCAACTGGTTTCCATCACCCTCGATAGTCAGCGCGGCGGCCTGCTGCTCGATGTGGAAGTGATAGGCCCGGTGGGCTTGCTGTATCTCCTCAACCAACCGTCGCACAAGTTGGGGGACTTCGACGGGCGTGAGCCGCAGCAGCATCGACTCACCCTCTTCGAGCCGGGCCACGTCGAGGATTTCGTCTATCTGGTTGGTGAGGTGGTTGAGGGATTGTTCAATGCGGTGCGCGTAGCGGGTGGTGTGCTGGAGGGTGGTGGGGTCGAGGTTCAGGCCGCCCAGGTCGCGCTTGATGAGGAAGACGTTGCCGAGTGCCGTGGTGATGGGCGTGCGGAGGTCGTGCGAGACCATGTGGAACACCTGGTTGCGCATTCGCAGCGCGTGTTCGGCCTCGGCGCGGGCGTGCAGCGCGGTCGCGTAGGAGCGGGTCGTGTCGAGTGCCAGCGCCACGCGGCGGGCCAGTTCTTCGATAGTCTGCAACTCCTCGGTGGTGTAGGGTGGCCACGGCTGGTTATTCAGCAGCCCCATAACGCCAATCACCTGGTCCCGCGCCACCAGCGAGGCCACCAGCATCGAGGTCAGGGAGAGGGAGGGGTCCGGTTCCTGCTCCTGGGGGGGGACGTGGTGCTCCAGACCTGGCGGACCGTCTTCCCCTGCTGCCGCCGTGCCGTTGCTCAGGGAGAGGGTCTGTCTGCTGCGCATGGCCTGCCAGAAGGGGTGCTGCTCCAGGTGCTCGTGCAACCCCTGGTCCAGCCACTCGTACAGCGCCTCGGCCTGCTCGGGGTCGGCGTGGTGGACGACCCGCAGTTCGATACGGTCGGAGTCGGGGTTGGCAGGCAGCGCGAAGGCACAGCCGTCTGCCAGCCGGCCAGCCACGAGCCGGGCCGTGTGCTGGAGCAGCGCGTCCGGGTCGAGCGAAGTCGCCAGCATACTGCTCACCTCCCCCAGGAAGCGTTGGGCTTCTGCGGCCCGCTGGTATTCGGTGATGTCCGTGCCCACCGTGGTGACACCAACCAGGATGCCGTTGGCGTCGTGCAGGGGTTCCACCCTGGTGTCGAACCAGTGGAGCTTGCCCGCCAGCGTCACCGGCACCACCTCGCGGAGACCCTGGCCGCTTTCGAGCACGCACCGCTTGAGCGCATCCAGACGGTCGGCATCCTCCTTTGGCATCATGTCTGCCATGGCCTTGCCAATCATCTCCTCCGCATTGAATGAAGGGTGAGGGTTGTAGACCCAGGTATAGCGCAGGTCGGTGTCTTGCTGAAGCACCGTGACCGGCGAACCGTGCAGCACCACCCGGAACCGCTCCTCGCTGGCTCGCAGTTCGGCGGTGCGTTCGGCTACGCGCTGCTCCAGGGTGGCGTTGGCCTCGGTCAGCGCAGCTTTGCTGTCCCGAAGCGCCTGTTCCTGCACCACCTGCACGGTCACATCGCGCACCATCCAGCGGATGGTCTTCACCGTCCCGCTCTCCTCGTCGGCCATCGGGTGCGCCACGACCGCCGCGCTGAAGGGGACGCTGTCGCGGCACTGCATACGCAGGTTCCACGTCCGCACCGAGTTCCCCTCGGTCAGCCGCCGGAGCAGGTCCAGGAAGCGGGACTGGTCTTCTCGCACGACCATGGCGAGCAGGGGTTGTCCGTGCAGCATCCTCGCCCCCAGATTCAGCAGGCGGGTGGCGGCGTGGTTCGCCTCGCGGATCTTCCCCCGCGCATCTGTCACGAGGTAGCCGTCGGGCGCAAACTCGAACAGGTCGCGGTAGCGGGTGCGTTCGGCTTCGAGTTGGGCGCAGGTGGCGGCCAGTTCGTCTTGCTGCTGGCGCAGTTCTTCGCTGGTGGTGGCAAGCTGCTCCAGCGTGACGCGCAGTTCCTCCAGCGCCTCGCGCAGCACCTCGCGCTGCGGCTCGCTGGTGTCCGTCCGCTGCTCCAGCCGCGTAATCGTCGCCTGGACTTCGTCAAACTGGCGGGTCCATTCCTCCAGATTCATCGGGTACGCTCCCTCGTTTATCTCGTTGCCTTCTTTTCCACCCCCCACTTCCACCCCTGCCCTCACACCTCCAGTTCATCCCGCGCAAGCTGGTCCGCCGTCACCCTGAACAGGTCCGCTATCTTGAAGAGCAGTACGACCCCGGGCCGACGCTTGCCGCTTTCGAGGTCGCTGATATAGACCCCGGTGGTTATCCCAAGCTGGTCTGCAAGCTGCTGTTGGGTCAGCGTATGGCGTTTTCGCAGGGTGCGTAGCTTCTCCGGGAACCGGCGCAACATAGGTTAATATACCTTGACAACAATACAGGTTTGTGTTATTGTATATTAAGTCAATTGGACATATAGGGAAAATATTTAGTTATAGGTCTATTGACCACCTTTGTATGATAGCCCTTCGTCCTGTGTGTGAGACGAAGGGCACCATACCATACATCACGATTTGAGTATCGTGCCGGTTAATCATACCATACAGGAGGTTATTATGGCAAAGTCGGGCGGGAGGCGGGGGCATCCTCCCCTCCCCACTCCATCGCTGCACCGCACCATTGAAGGCTACGGCGAGGTCAGCACCCCCCCGCTGGACGAGGTGATACGCCAGTGGGGTGGGGGGCAGTTGACCCCTGAACAGGCCATCGGGTCTGTGATGCAGCACCTGGCCGCCCTGCACGACCAGGTCACTCGCCTGCGGGTGCGTCTGACAACCCTGGAGATGGAGCAGGCAGGCGAATAGGGCGCGGACGGACTGAACGGACCCTCACTCGCCGCCCCTCACGGCTCTGGCCTGCGGCGGCGGCGAAGCAACACCATCCCGCCCAGGTTCCCGTCGCCCGGCAGGGGGTAGCCCTGCGCCTCCAACCAGGTCTGCTGGTCGCTGCCATCGCGCAGCACATAGGCCATGGTGAAGGCTTCACCCCGGGCGGCGCGGGCCTGGGGGGTGTGGTCCACTGCAACCCTTTGTCCGTCCTCCCCCTCCATCGCTCCCGCGCTGTTTTGCTCCTGCAAGGCCGCATACGCATCATTGGCGACCAGCACCTTGCCATCGGCAGCCACGAGGAAGGCGGCGTCGGGGATGTGCTGGATGAGCGCCTGGAGCGCGGCTGTCTGCACCGTTCCGTCGCCCATCTGACGTTGCAGCGCATCATTGCGTATCGTCAGGTCATTGACGGTGGTCGTCAGCTCTTCAATGGTCCCCTGAAGCTCCTCGTTGAGCGTCTCAAGCTCCTCGTTGGTCGCCTGGGTCTCTTCGCTCAGTGTCTCTATCTCCTCGGTCGTGGCCTGTGCCTCTTCGCTGGTCATCAAAAACTCGTCGTTCATCACGCGCAACTGCTGGTTGGTGGTGGTCAGTTCCTCGTTGGCCTGCACCAGTTCGTGGTTGACCTCCTGCAAGCGGGCAATGCGCTCTTCCTGCTGTTTTTGCTCCGCGTCGGCCCGGGCCTGCGCCTGTTCCAGCGTATCAATCCGCTGCTGCAACTGCGTGGTCGTGGTGTTCAGGGTGGTGTTGCGCTGCTGAAGCTCGTTGATGTGCTGCTGCAACTGCTCGGTCAATGCCTTCTGCTGGTCGCGCTCGGCCTGTATCTGGTGGCGGTCCTGCACGGCGCGGGTGACATCCTGAATGAGCAGCAGCACGTGGCGGATGCTCTTCTCCTGCTCGGTGTAGATCTGCGGGTAGCAACTCACATGCAGGTAGGTTTGTTCGCCAGAATGGACGACCTCGATGGGGACTTCTTCGAGCACCACCGGCTCCTGGCTCTGGAGGGTGCGGTCGATAGCGGAGCGCAGCACCCGCGGTGGCAAACTGGTCGCCAGGTGGACCAGGTCTTCGCCTATGGCGCTCTGGTAGATAGCCAGCAGGCGGCGGGCCGCGCCGTTTATCTCCTGGATATCGTAGTGGTGGTCAATCACCACCACCCCGATGGGCAGTTTGAGCAGCAGGTTGTCGCTGACGCTGCGGGTGCGCTGAAGTTCCTGCTGGATGCGCGACAGTTCGTTGGTAAGGCCGCGGCGCTGGCGCTGCACCTGCGCCTGCTGGACGATGGGGTGGGGAGCCGCTTCGTTGCCAAGCGGCGGCGGGATGAGCAGCCGTTCGCCCTGCCGCCGGTAGATTTTCAACTGCGGGTGCTCGGCAGAGAAGGAGTCGGGGAAGGGGGTCACGGTTTCGGACTTGCCGAGCGCCAGGTAGCCCCCCGTGCGCAGCGAGAAGGCAAACAACCGCAGCGTGCGCTGCTGGAGTTCGCGGGTGAAGTAGATGAGCACATTGCGGCAGACCACCAGGTCAATGCGCGGGAAGGGGGCGCGCTGGCCCAGGTCGTGCTCGCCAAAGATGACCAGTCCGCGTATCAGCTTGGAGACCTCGTAGCTGTCCTCGTGTTCGATGAAGTAGCGCTTGATGAGGCGCTGCGGCAGGGTGGTGAGCGCCGCCGCCGGGTAGAGACCGCGCCGCGCAAAGGCGATGGTATCGGTATCGAGGTCGGTCGCAAAAATCTTAATATTCAGGCTATCAAGCCCCTCTTCCAGCACCTCCGACACCAGGATAGCGAGGGAATAGGCCTCTTCGCCCGTGGCACAGCCCGCCGACCAGATGCGCAGTTCTTTGCTCTGGCTCTGCCGCGCCCGGTCCACCAGCGCCGGCAGAATCTCCCGCTCCAGGGCGTTGAACAGCTCTTGATCGCGCATGAACTCGGTGACTTTGATCAGGAAGCTGCTGACCAACCGCTGGTATTCCGCGTTGTTGCGATTGACGTAGGCAATGTAGTCCGACAGGGTGGCGGCTCCCACCGCCACCATGCGGCGCTGGACGCGGCGCTGGATGGTGCCACGCTTGTAGCTGCCGAAGTCAATGCCGCTCACGTCGCGCACCTGCTCAAGAAAGGCGTTGAGTATCTGTTCGGTTTCCTCAATGGTTTCGGGAGGCGTGCGCTCTGGCACTATAGCATTGGTCAGCAGGTCGTAGAGCAGCGGGCCAAGGCGTTCGATGGGGGCGCTCATATCGACGACCGCAGGCGAGAGCGAGCGCGGCATACCGGGGTAGGCGGCGGTGGCCGGGTCCTGGATGAGCACCGTGCCGCCCTGTCTCTTCACCTCCTGGGCCCCGGCCTGCCCGTCCGAACCCATGCCAGTGAGGATGACCGCTATCAGGCGTTCGCCGTAGATGTCGGCGGCACTGCGGAGCACGCGGTCTATCGAAGGTTTGGGGCGCTCGTCCCCATCCCACGAGATAGTGATGTCGTGGTCGGTTATCTGGACGTGGTGGTTGGCCGGCACCACATAGATGGTCCCATCTTCCAGCGCCATCTTGTCCTGCACCGTCACCACGCGCAGCGAAGCATGGCGCTCGAGAATAGCCCCGAGTTGACTGGGGCGTTTGGGGTCGAGGTGCTGAGCCACTACGAGGGGAGCGGGGAGGTCCTGGGGCAGGGTCCCCACCAGGTTGATGAGCGCCTCAATCCCCCCTGCCGACGCGCCAACAATGATAAGCTGGCGTTGGGGGAGGCCTTCGGGGGAGTCGGTCATAACGCTCGCTCCTTTGCCGTTCGAGTCACCATTACCGGTTGCTACCCCTATTATATACCATTGCTCCAACTCATGGTCTGACCGCGGGTCGGGAGCGACGGCCCGGCTCCCCTCCCCGAGCGATGGGGGATAGCGATGGGGGATGTAATTGCTCGTTATTGCGGATTGAGCGATGGGCGCTCAACCAGGCGGTCATACTCCGGCCCCCAGAACTCCGCCAGACGTTGCCCCTCCACCAGCACCCGCACGCGGGTGAAAATCCGTCGCCCACTCGTATCGCGCAGTTCGGTCAGCGACAGGGCCAGCACCTTGAGGGCAGCCTCGCGGTTTTCCGCGCTCACAAACGCCTGCGTCAGGTTCACGACCACGCTTCGGTTCTCGCCCTTCTCCACCTCGATGAGCTGCGTTCCATCGGGAATGGGGCTGAAGAGATGGCCGCGGTAGCTCCCCGGCCCGGCGAGCAGTTCCCGAACCGTTGCCTCGGCCACCTCGGTCGTGCGGGGTACCAGGCGGGTGATACGCACGTAGTGGCTGCCCTGGAGGAAGTAGAGCGGCAGGAAGCGCGTTCCGCTGGTATAGTCGGTGGGCAACCCCTGCGGATTGTCCACATTGAGCACCGGGCGGCGAAACACCCCCCGCTGCCCATCCAGTTCCAGGTCCGTCCCCTGCACCTGGAGCCGCACCTCCGTTACCCCGGCGAACTCCGTCAGCGTGAGGGCAATCGAACGCAGGCTCAGGTCACTCCCCGGGTGGCGGTCAAAGTTGACCGTGATGGTCTGCTCGTGGCGGTGGATATCCAGGATGGTGATATCGGGGGGGACCAGCCGTTGGAGGTTCCCCTGCGGTCCTGCGGCCAGTTCGCGCAGTGCCGCCGTCGCCACGCGCTTCGACTCGATGGTCGCCAACCGCGTGACGGGAACCAGCATCGAGCCGGTGGCATCGGCAAAGTAGAGCGTAAGATATTCCCGCGTAATGACCGGCTGCGGTGTTGGAGAAGGGGCCAGTGGTTGGGGGGGGATGGTCGGAGGAAGGTGGGGGGTGGGCACCTGCGTAGCCGTTGGCAGAGGCGGGAGCGGGGTTGGCGTAGC
>DAOTUF010000353.1:0-6562 GCA_034437495.1 Chloroflexaceae bacterium
ACCGGAGATAGCCCCGCTCTCCCTGGAAGAACTGGGACTCTCCCCCGAAGAGGTTGCCCTGCTCCAGCAGGAAGAGGGGACGGCAGGGGAAGAAATAGCCCCGCCGGTGAGCGAAGCAGAGGTAGAACCAGCTATTGAACCATTCTCGCTGGAGGAGTCGGGGTTCTCCCCGGAGATGGAAGAAACCAGAGAAGCCGACCGTGGCAGAGAGGACCCAGGGGAGACAGAGCTTGCCCCCTTCTCGCTGGAGGAACTCGGGTTGACCGAAGACATCGAGGAACCGGCGGCTCCCCCATCGCTCCCCCCGCGGAGTAAAGCGCCGGAAACCCAACTCCTCGACGATGTCGATATTCAACCATTCTCGTTGGATGAGCTTGGCTTGGACGAAGGGGGAATGTTTGGCCTGGGAGACCTCAGCGAGCAAGAAAAAGACCGCCTCGGTCTGACGGCAGAAGAGCTTTCGAGCCTGGATAGCCTGGGAGGATTGCAGCGTCCCTTCGAGAGCGCGGCCGAAGCTCCGCCCCCCGGCACGATGCCTGATACGGGAGACCCCGACCTTGACCGATTGATTGTTCTGGGGCAGCGGGAAGGGTTTGTGGACCTGACCGACATCATCAACATTGTTGAGGATCCGGTAGCTGAAGCCGAACGGATTGAAGACATCGGACGTGCGCTGTACCGCGCAGGCATCGAGATTCGGGATGGCGACGAGATTATCGATATGTCCGATGATTATGATTACGGCGAGGAAGGATACGAAGGGGAAGAAGTGAGCGAGAATGGCTACGAGGAGGTGGACACCCGGGCTTTCGCCATTGAAGCGGAAGAACCCGAAGTCGCGCCACTCTCGTTGGAGGAACTCGGGTTGAGCGCCGATGAAATCGCTTCGCTCGGTCTGGAGGAAGCAGAAGCGTCGCCCGAGGAAGAACCGCTGAGTGCCCCATCAACCGGCCCCCTCCCCTCCGAACAACCAGAACCTTCCGCTGATGTCTCCAGGCAGGAGATGGCTCCCCCACAAGTGGAGCAGCCATCTGAGCCATCCGAGCCATCTGCGCCCCCCGTTCAGCCGGAAGAACCGGTGATTGCGCCGCTGTCGCTGCAAGAACTGGGGTTGACGGAAGAGGAAATCGCCATGTTCGGACTGGGCGAAGGCACAGGAGAGCAACCGGCTCCCACTTCAGCAGCAGAGCCGTCGGCTCCCAAACCGGAACCCGCGCCAGCGTCCGAAGCACCTGCGCCAGGGCCAGGACCAGGACCATCGGCTGAGGAGCCAGTGATTGCGCCGCTGTCGCTGCAAGAGCTAGGGTTGACGGAAGAGGAAATCGCCATGCTCGGACTGGGTGAGGAAGGACAGGCTCCTCCTGCGCCGTCCACCCCCTCTGCGCCTTCCGAACCTGCTGCTGCTGGTCCCGCGCCGTCTCCGGCCCCTGTTCCCCGAGAACCTGAAGGGACCCGCAAACCAGCGAAACCTTCTCCCGAGGGATTTGGCCTGACTGAAGAAGAGCTTGCGCGGTTGGGAGGGTTGGCCGCAAAAAGCGAATATGAGGGGCGGTCGTCAGAAGTGGACTTCCGCGAAATGACCAGAGAGGCCACGGAGCGCCCGGAACCAACCGCCGAGGAAGAAGACTTTTTCAGTTTCGACCTGCCGGAAGCAGAACACGTCCCCGCTCCGGCCCAACCAGCGAGGAGGCGAGAAGAACCTGCCCCGGAGGAGGAAAAGACGACATCACCCGAGGATCTGGCGTTTGTTCCGACTCCCCTCGATGAACTTGACGATATCTGGGATCTGCCAGATGTCCCATCCAGCGAGGTTCCGGCTCGCATCACCATCGAGCGGCCTGTTCCCCGCCCTGAGCGAGAGGGGAAACCGCCCTCGGAGAAACAGCCTGCGCCTCCTGCTCCGAGCTTGCGACCAGGCTTACCCGGGCGGAAGCAGCCCCGTCCTATTCAGGAACAGCGAGAACGACCTGCCTGGCCGGGGGGGCAGCGCAGACCGGCGCGACAGGAAGAGGAGCCAGATAGCGAGGAGGAACAAATCTTTATCCCGACCGGTGATGAGGAACTTGACACCTATCTCCGTCAACTCGAAGACGAACCCGACAACCATGGTTTGTGCCTTGCTATCGCGCATTTTAGCATGGAAAAAGGGGCCTATGAGGTCGGTGCCTATCACTTCAATCGGCTCATCAAACGGAAAGCATTGCTGGATGAAGTGGTCGAAGATGTGCTTGACCTGATACGAGGCACCGACGATCAAGCCCTACTTCAATCGTTGTATCGTGTGCTTGGTGATGCGTATACCAGGCAAAAACGCTTCAAAGAGGCAATGGCTGCATATCGTGGGAATATCCAGGTTTAGGATTTCGAAGGTCTCTCTCTGGATTCGACATTGCCAGAATGAAAGGCGAGGTTATGCGGCGGATCGTTGAAGACTTGATCCGAGTAGATGGAGTGATTGGCAGTCTCCTTGTTGGCAAGGATGGCCTTGTCGTCGCCAGCACACTCCTGGACGAAGAAGATGCTGAAATACTGGGAGCTATGTCGGCAGCAGTGTTTGGCGAAATCGACAAGGCCACCAAACGGATCGGGGTTGGAACACTGGTCGATGCTATCATCGATGCCAAAGAGGGGTCGATTCTGGTGCTTGAAGCCAAGGACTTGATCCTGGTGGTGATTACACAGCGCACCGTCAATCTAGGGTTGGTCAAGATGGAGATGCGCCGGGCAGCCAAGCGTATCGGTGAGGCCGTCCCGATATAGGAAAAAAAGCAAAAGGTTTCATCTCATCCATCTCATCCCCATTGGAAAAACAGAGCGAGAGGAAAGAAGGGAAGACAGAGTATTATGGAGCGTTCGCTCATTATCTTGAAGCCCGACGCGGTTCAGCGGGGGCTGATTGGACCCATTATGACCCGGCTGGAGCAGCGGGGACTCAAGTTCGCCGGTCTCAAGCTGATACAGGTGGACGAAGCCCTGGCGCAACAGCACTATGGAGTTCATCAAGGCAAGCCCTTTTTCAAAAGCCTGATCCAGTACATCACCTCCGCGCCCGTGGTGGTGATGGTCGTGGTCGGCAACAACGTAATCCAGATGGTTCGCACCACGGTGGGGGCAACCAACCCCGCCAACGCCGCACCGGGCACCATTCGGGGCGATTTTGCGGTGGAAATCGGGCGCAACTTGATACACGCATCCGACTCGCCCGAGAACGGGGAGCAAGAAGTCGCGCTTTTCTTTCGGCCAGAGGAACTGGTTGATTGGGGGCGAAGCGTGGATAGCTGGATCTACGAATAGGTCACTTTGAAGGTTCCCGGCGGACTGCTCACGGCTCTCAGCGAGGAATCGCGAAGAATGGCCTCCCGCAGGGGTCCGCATGTGCCCTGCGGGAGGTTTCTTCTGTCTACCAGGGAGCGCTAATCGTTCTCACTTCCTTCGCTGCTTTCGCTCACTCCTTCGCTTTCGCTCACCCCTTCGCTTTCGGTCTCGGCTGCGCTCGCACCTTCGCTTTCGTCCTCGCCTTCTTCCTCGCTTTCGTCTTCGTCCTCGTCTTCGTCCTCGTCCTCGTCTTCGTCCTCGCCTTCGTCCTCAGCCTCTTCCCTGACGGTCTGGCGAGTTCCCTTCTTCTTCTTTCGTTTTCCTTTTTTCTTTGGCGCTGGTCGGGCCAAGAAGAATATCCCCCCGACGGCCACCACGATAATCACCAGCATCACCATAATCTGGGTCGTAGCTGACGTATCGCCCCCGGCGATGGCGTCCTCAGCGTCCTCAGCCTCAGCGTCGTCGGCGTCCTCAGCGTCGTCAGCGTCCTCAGTGTCCTCAGCCTCAGCGTCCTCAGCGTCGGTGTCCTCGGCGTCCTCAGCGTCCTCGACGTCCTCGGCATCTTCGTCGTCTTCATCCCGCTGCGCAAAAACGATAGTTTCGTTTGCCCCGGAGGGATTGGTCCCGATGGCGGCACTGGTTCCCGCTTCCCCCCCTCCACTGAGAGCGGGCGTCCAGGAGAGCGGCGTCCCAGTGCAGGCGGCAAGCAGCAATCCGACCATCATACCAACTACCCAGAACATCGGGCGGGCGAGGGGAGCGGGCAAATCCTTCAGTCGAGGTCCATGTGTCACCAGAAATCTCCTTCTTTATCACAGGCTTCATACAAAAGCCGTCCCGGGTGGTACCCATAACCCGGAACGGCTCACGGAACTTAATCGTCGTCTTCCTTCCGGGACCCCAGCTGCCGATCAATCATAATCAGCGCGTGTCCCTTGTCCCCGGCCATCTTGAAGAGTTCTATCACCTCGGTCGCACTCTTCTCTTCTTCCACCTGCTCTTCAATAAACCAGTGGAGCATCACCTGGGTGGGGTAGTCGTTCTCCTTGACCGCAAGCGCGTAGATATTGTTGATAGACGCCGTGACGCGCTGCTCGTGGGCCAGCGACTTTTCGAACACCTCCAGCGGCGAGCCAAATTCACTCGGTGGCTGGTCAAGTCCCTTCAGGATAACGCGCCCGCCCCGGTCATTCACATAATCGAAAAACCGCATGGCGTGTTCGCGTTCCTCCTCGCTCTGAAGCCGCATCCACTTCGCACACCCCGGCAGGTTGGCATCCTCGAAGTAGGCCGACATCGAGAGATACAGGTGCGCCGCATAAAACTCATCTTTGATTTGCTCGTTGATGGCATCCTGGATAGTCTGACTTAACATCTCTTTTCAACTCCTTCTAAATGCTCTCGCATTCGTTCCCATATTCCCATATTCCACATGTTCTCACGTTCTTGAACATTCCCTATTATACAACCGTTTTTCTGCCCCGGTCTCGTTTCGGATGGTCGTCTGCCAGCAGCGGCCCTTCTCAGCGACCTGCCTACTCCGAGGGTGGATTGAGCAAAAATTGCATGGTATCTCCCAGAATCTGCGGATTCACGGGTTCCTCCACAATAGCAATGGTCCAATCGCTGGCATAAGGCACCGATTGGAGTTCAATCATGGGCAGAGCGCTCACAATGACAATCGGGATGTTGGCTGTTGCCTCGTTAGCCCGCAGGTGTTCGATCACCCCCTCCTCCGGGGTCTCGATGCCTGGAAGGGCCACCACAAAGAGTTGGGGGAGTTCGGATGGCAGGTTTTCAGGGTCGCACGTGGTGACGGTGTAGGTATCGGACGGTATCAGCGATACCAACCGTTCGCTGGTCGCAGCGTCACGCGCAACCACAGAAATGGCAGGAGACATAGATGACGACCTCCTTACTGATTCTGGACAACTTCTATCGCCCTAGATTGTAGCACAGGCATGGCTCATGCGCCAGAAGCCGGGCGCTTCCCCACCTCTGCCCCTTTCCTCAGAACCGTTTGCCCCGCATCGGTCCCTACGGTATAATGAACGTATTGTCTATGGAACAGATGGATCAGGGAGACCGATGGCTGCACAGGCGCTCTACCGCAAATGGCGATCCCAGACCTTCGACCACATCGTCGGGCAGGAACACGTCGTGCAAACCCTGCGCAACGCGATTGTCGAAGAGCGCGTGGCGCATGCCTACCTGTTTACCGGCCCGCGGGGGGTCGGGAAGACGAGCATGGCCCGCCTGCTGGCCAAAGCGGTCAACTGCACGGCTCCTGCTCAGGAACGCCCCTGTGGAACGTGCGCGTCGTGCAGCGCCATCACCGAACATCGGACGGTCGATGTCATCGAGATGGACGCCGCCTCCCATACCAGCGTTGACGATGCGCGAGAGATGATCGAGCGGGTGCAGTTTCGCCCCACCAGCGGGCGCTACAAGGTCTACATCATCGACGAAGTTCATATGCTTTCGATGGCCGCGTTCAACGCCCTGCTCAAAACGCTCGAAGAACCCCCGGACCATGCAATCTTCGTCCTGGCCACCACCGAGGTTCATAAGGTCCCGGCGACCATTCTCTCCCGCTGTCAGCGGTTCACCTTCAAACGCCACACCATCGCCGCCACCGCCAGACACCTGCACGCCATAGCGACCGAAGAACACATGAGCCTCGAACCCGGCGCTGCCGAAGCCATCGCCCGCGCCGCAACCGGCAGCCTGCGGGATGCCCTCGGGGTGCTGGAGCAACTGAGTTCATTTTCCAGCGGGACCATCACCCTCGACCAGGTCCACCGCCTGCTCGGGATGACCAGCGCCGCCGAAGTTCACCACCTGATTGAAGCGCTCCTCGCGCACGACCTTGCCCCTGCCCTCCACGCCATCAACAACGTGGCCGACCAGGGGGCCGATATTCGCCAGTTTACGCGAGACCTGATAGAACGGCTGCGGGCGCTGCTGCTGCTCGTCGCCACCCGCGACCAGTCCTTGCTTGATGTCAGCGAGGACGAAGTGAGCTTGCTGCTGGACTGGTCCCAACGGGCCAATCTCGGAACATTGAAACACTGGGTTCAGGTTTTCAGCTCCCTGGACTACCAGCTCCGCACCACTCCCTACGGGCACCTGCCGCTCGAACTGGCGGTCGTGGAAGCGCTGATACAGCCCTCGCAGGCTCAGGTTGCTCCGCCTCCCGTTTCGGGACCTTCTGCCTCCCGGTCGTCCCCCCCCCTCCTCCCCC
>DAOTUF010000354.1:0-3639 GCA_034437495.1 Chloroflexaceae bacterium
ACCAGCACCGCCGCCACCCCCACCGCCAGCCAGTCCGCCTCCGCCTGCCAGCGCCGCGCCGCCGCCCGGAAAAACCGCACCAGCAGCCACACAAACGTCACCACCCCCGCCACCCCCATCCGCAGCCACACATCCAGCAGCAGATGGTGGGGGTGGGACGTATACTGCTCGTTCGTCCCGGCCAGCGCGGGGTCCATATACTGCGGGTAGAGCCGCAAAAACTGGTCAAGGCCCACCCCGAGCAGCGGATGGTCGCGGAGCATCGTCAGCGACGAGCGCCACAGACTGAGCCGAACCGCGCTGCTCTCCCCAAGCACATTGAACCGCTCCACCGCCCCCCCCGCGGCAAGCACCAGGCTACCAGCGACTAAGAAGGCAAGCGCAACAAGCACGAGGGCAACCACCGGAACGCGGATACTCCTCCTCTGCTCCCTTCTCCGAGGCCACACCCCCCACACGACCATCAACACGCCTGCCGCCGCTGCCCCAAGCAGCGCCCCCTTCGAGAAAGAAACCAGCAACCCACCCACGCTCAAGGCCAGACACAGCCCGAAGAAGCGCCGGGCGACGGGCGTCTCCGCAACAATGAGCAGGCTCAACGCGAGCGGCCAGACCCGCCCCATAGACAACCCCAGATTGTTCGGATGCCCATACACGCTGCTGACCCGCCGCACCCCCTCCACCAGGATGCGGTCATCGCTGAAGCCCACCTTGCCACCGAGCAGAGGAGCCAGGTTGACCCCCAGAAACTGGAGCACCCCGACGAGACCAGCGAGCGCCCCCCCCACGACGAAAGCGCCCAGAACGAGCCACCAGAAACGAGCGGGGGATGTGCCACTTCCGGGGGCCGGGACCGGCTGACCGTCGTCTCCCCGGTGCGCGAACCAGTGCAGCAGGCCAGAGAAGAGCACCGGTTCAACGATGAGCCAGCGCCATTCGCGCAGCGCCGCACCGCGCCCCTCCGGAGAGGCCACCAGCACGCCCCCCGTGCCAGCCAGCAGGAAGAGCACAATGGGAGCCAGCGCGGACCGGTGGCGCACGAGCAGCGCAGGCAACCCGGCCAGCGCGGAGGTGATATTCCTGACACCAGCGTCGAATGGGGTGTGACGAGATTGCCCGTACAGCCACCGCGCGACAGCGGCTCCCACCGTGACCAGCAGAATGATTTCGTGCAGCGGAAACTGGATACCTTCAGGCCGAATACCGAAACGCTCATCCCAGAGGGCCTTGGGAATGTGGTAGAGGGGAACAGTCAGGGGAACGTAGAGGAAGGCCAGGCCCGGGCGCAGGAGGGCAAACAGTCCAAAAATGCACAACCCCACCGCAGTAAGAGGAAGTTGATAGGAGGCGCGATAGAAGATGACCACCCCCACCAGCATACCCAGAAGTACCCCCCAATCCTGGAGCGAAAGCGCGGTTCTTCTGGCAGCGGCAGAGTTACGAAACAACCTCATGTGCGCACGCGATCCACACCCATGGCTCCGGCTCCGTACCTGGTGACTGGCTTCCCTCGCCGGAGCGTGCAAGCCGCCTGACTTCAGTCAGTGCGGTGTATGACGGTAGGAGGATACTTCAACCCTGCATATTATACCCGATATCCTGGGGGAGCATCATTTGAGTTCTGGTGGAGCATAAAGGGGGAACTTCACCGCTAGCTCCCACTCCCATCGTAGGGAGCGGGAGCCAGGTCATTGAGGGGAAGTGAGTGAGGAAAGGGAACCCCGGTTGTCGTCCCCATCTCGCTCCCTATCGAGGGGGGCCATGTCGCCTGATCAGCGGCAGATAGTTGCGCTTCGGGGGGCGAGAAGGTATCGCCGTCGCGGTTTCATCCACCAGGGGAGCGGAGGTCACAGTCGCCGTGGGGGAGGGAGCGGTCGTGGGGGGAACAGATGCCGTAGAGGTGGCAGTCGCCGTGGGGATGGGAGCACCCGTGGGAGATGCAGATGCCGTGGGAATGGCAGTTGCCGTGGAGGTGGGAGCATCCGTGGGAGTGGCAGTTGCCGTGGGAAATGCAGTTACCGTGGAGGTGGGAGCATCCGTGGGAGTGGCAGTTGCCGTGGGGGTGGCAGTTGCCGTGGAGGTGGGAGCATCCGTGGGAGTGGCAGTTGCCGTGGGGGTAGCAGTTGCCGTGGGAACAACGCTGCCGGTGTCCGCATCGCGCACCAGACGGACATAGTTATAAAT
The DNA here is from genome assembly GCA_034437495.1 of Chloroflexaceae bacterium. Taxonomy (GTDB): domain Bacteria; phylum Chloroflexota; class Chloroflexia; order Chloroflexales; family Chloroflexaceae; genus JAAUSY01. Next base: position 2,185 of record DAOTUF010000354.1, read on the forward strand.
ACGAATGGCATCCCCCTGCGGCCCGTGGCCGGTGGGCCAGTTCGATGGGTCGCCCATTTTGGGGTCACTGCGCTGAGCACCGGCCCCATGCACATCGTCCCAACTTCCGCGCAAATAGCCCATAGCCCGTCCGAAGGCCACATACGCCCCACTGCGGGCCGGGGTATTCGTCCAGTTGAGGTGTGTCGTGCTGCTCCAGTAGGAGGGATAGTCGGCTTCTCCCCCTTCATTGGTGATACCGGTGATGTTGAACAGCGGGTCAATCGCCGCGGAGTTGCTCGTATCAGGAGAGCGGGTATAATCCACAATGCTTTGCAGTTCTTTGGCATCGGGCAAGCGCCAATCGCTGTAGCCAAGGTAGTTGGCGTCGTTCTGCTGCTGCACCCAGGCCAACGCCGCTTCCCAGTCGAGGCCCGTGCCACTGTCATCCTGCGCCCACATCAGGCCGGTTGCCTGGTCGGTAATCGTTCCATCTCCGTTGCCCACAAAGGCATTCTGACCATAGCTGCTGTTGCCACGTACACACATGACAAAGAATGTGTTATCCGGATAGCCTTTGATGCGTCCGTCGGCAAAGTTGACGCCGAACATCGCCTCCTGCCCCATCGCCCTGCCAACATAGCGGGTGCTGCTGGCATACTGCACATCAATGATACGTTCACCAACACTGGTATCGCCATAGGCAAAGGCAAAATACGTATCGTTGAGAAACGGGACCAGGCCAGAGGTATCCGTTCCTTCGTAGCCACTGGGATCGATACCATTGAAATCCATCAGCGAATAGAGTTGTTTGATATCGGGCAACCACCAGTCGGTATGCCCGGCGAGCGACAGTTGGTCGCAGTAGTTGATTGCCCCGTCGTAGGTCAACTTGTCGGCAGCATCGATATCACCATCGCCATCGGTATCGGGACTCTGCTGCCACATCAGCCCGGTCACATGGTCGGTGACGGTGCCGTCCTGGTTGTTGGTGTAGCTGGCAGGGTTGCCCGTGAACTGGGCATCCTGCCCGAAGAAGGCGTCGCCCTCGACGGGGCATCCGATGGCAACGCTGTCGTTGTAACAGGTGGTCTGGCCGGTGTCAACAAGGGGGAAGCTTATGTTCGTGCTCTGCGCCGCACTGCTCTGGGGTAGCAGCACGCCAGTCAGGGTCATCAGGGTCATCAGGATCACGCCGCGAATGAGCCAGTTGAAAGCAGTCACATGCCATTTCATCACAGATTTCTCCTTAAGGGGTCATATGCCAACCGGGTGCCCGATGCATCCCGGCCACGTCAGCCAATGGTTCTCACGCATTAGCCTACCACACCGCGACACCAGGCACCAGTGCTGGTTGTGACACTCCGCAGGGGCTAAAGCCCCGCGGCTTCTTGTGGTCGCTCCCCAGGGAAGTCCGCACCCCAAGCCACTTGCCCCGGGATCCAGGGGACTACGCAGAACCCGTACGTTGTACGG
>DAOTUF010000355.1:0-1942 GCA_034437495.1 Chloroflexaceae bacterium
ACAAGCCGGTTGAACATCGTCGAGGCTCACGTGACCGCCGCAAGGCGAGTGGGTTTGCTGGTTTTCCCGCCGTAAGGCGAAAAACCAGCCCAGGACGACGTTGTGGAATGGTTGGAGTAAAAGAAAAGAGGAGCGCGGGTTCCTCCACTGCCACTGAAGTGGCGTGGCTTCCACCGCGCAAGATTCGGTGAGAGCAGGTGAGGTCCCTTGATGTATCAGAAAACCGCCCAGATATCCGAAGAAACGTTCTTGACCCGGAATGGTTCAACCACTATGCAAAAGCAAAATGGATCCGAGGATATGCCCCATCTTGTCCGCACCCACGAGGAGTTGACCCGAGAACGTGACTATCTCGCCCGCCTTCACCAACTGGCCCGCACCCTGAACCGGAGCCTGGATTTTGAGCAGGTCACGCGCGAGGCGGTCCGGGGCATGGTCGAGTGGTGGGGAGGGCAGACAGGGTACCTGCTGCTGCTGGACGGACGGGGAAACCTGGTGACATGGATGGCCGGCGACCGCCACGTGACCCTGACGCCTCCCCCCATTCGGGTGGAAGACCTGCTTCAGGGGGAATGGTCGGAACAGGTGCTTCGCCAACGGCGGGTCGTGCTGGTCCAGGATCATCAGGCGGTTGAGACCGAGGCAGCGGTCGGGGCCTCCTTTGCTCCCCTCCTGACGGGGCTTCCCGGTCGGTCGCTGCTGCTCCTGCCCCTGACCACCGAGGTGGAGTTGTCGGGGGTGCTTATCCTGACGCACCCGGAGCCGGGCGTCTTCCCGTCGCATCAGGAGACCAGGATAATGGCGGCGGCAGAGGTCGTCCAGCAGGCCATTCAAAACGCCTGGCGCTATATGCAGATGCAGCGAGAAGAGGTCTCCCGCGACCGGATGATCAACGCAATGGTGCATGATATCCGCAGTCCGCTGATGGCCACCTCCGCCAGCCTGGATGTTCTCATCCGGGCGATGGAAGAGAGTCCGTTCGAGCCGACGGCACGCAAATTCATCGAAGAATCGCTGGCCTCTGGCAAACGGGGCATCCAGGAGGTGGTAGACCTGACGAACGATTTGCTCAGTGTGAAACGGCTCCAGTCCGGTCGCTACCCGCTCGATATCCAGCCCGTTATGGTCGAACTGCTCTACGACGAAATCTATCAGTTGCTCTACAACCTGGCCATCCAGCGGCATATCCTGCTCCGCTACCTGGTTCATCCCCGCGCACTGCGGGTCCTGGCCGATGCCCGGCTCCTGCGCCGAACCCTCATCAACCTGGTTGCCAACGCCCTGCGCTTCTCGCCAGAATATCGAACGGTGACGCTGGAGGCCAGCGAACCATCTTCGTGCTGCACCGTCACGATGGAAGCGCACCCTTTGACCGATGAAGAGGGGGCTTTGCTGGTGGTGGAAGATATGGGGCCGGGGGTCCCTCCGTCTGAGCGAGAAAAGATCTTCCAGCCCTTTGCCCAGGGGCAGGGGGAGTCCCACCGCGGTATGGGACTGGGTCTGGCTTTTTGCCGCGAAGTTGCCCTGGCCCATGGCGGGCGTATCTGGGTGGAAGACCGCGCAGGGGGAGGGAGCCGGTTCTGCCTGCTGCTGCCGGCGAAGTCAGCAACCGCGTAGCTGTTCCCGCAGGACAGGATGGTGGAGTCCTCGTCTTCTCCTTCCACCCCTTTCCGTCCCCTCTCCGTCCCCTTTCTGCCCCTTCCGCTCCCTGCAAACCGGCGGGTCTGTTGCCCTCTTTGTGCTGCACCCGGGCCAGATGACGGGGCATGCCGGGTCCCACACCATACAGGTATCGTGTATAATGCCCTACATACCATACCCTCGGAGAGGGTCAACGACCCAAGCCTGAAGGGCCTGGGCTTGCGGGGAAGCCCGCAAGCCGACGTTGAGCAGTTCGCCCGCAAGGGCAGCCGATAGGGAGGTCACGAGACCCTGGGGTGCG
>DAOTUF010000356.1:0-4983 GCA_034437495.1 Chloroflexaceae bacterium
CTCGGGTGGAACTACGGCCTCGGGGTGTATATCGAAACAGATGAAGGAAGAACCGTTGTCTTCGGGCAAAACGACCACCTGGACCGCAAACTGTCCATCCTGCGCGAGTTGCTCGAAACGAACACCCCCTTCACCTACCTGGATCTCCGACCGTCGAACCCTTTCTACCAGCATGACCCGCCGACGGGAGACCCGGGAAGGGAACCAGCAGGAAACAACCAGCCTGTTTCACACGCTCAACAGCCTCCCCCCCGCACTGGTGGCTGGTCTGAACGCGGTCGCAACGCCCGAGCACCGGTGCTCTGCCTACCCGTCCTCCCCTGGGAAGGGAGCCGGCGCGATACCTGTGCAGCGTTATTCAATGTGAAAATGATGGGAAGAATATGCAACCCACTGTCGTTGGCATAGATGTTGGTACCACGAAAGTTTGCACCATCGTCGCTCAAATCCAGACAGATGGCAAGATCAACATCCTGGGTGTTGGTCAGACTCCGAGCAAGGGGCTGGACAAAGGCGTCGTCGTCAATATTGACGAGGTGGTCAGCGTGATAGCCACCAGCGTTGAGAAAGCCGAGCGATTGAGCGGATACCGCATTGACACCGCCTTTATTGGGGTCGCCGGTCGCCATGTGGCGTCGCTCAACAGCCGCGGCGTGGTGGCGATTGGTCAACCCGACTATGAGATTTCCCGCAACGACGTTGCCCGTGCGGTCGAAGCAGCCCAGGCCATTGCTATCCCCTCGCAGCGGGAGGTCATCCATGTCATTCCGCGGGCCTATATTTTGGATGGGCACGAGGGCATTCGGGACCCGATAGGTATGAGTGGCTTTCGCCTGGAAGTAGAGACCCATATTGTCACCGGAGAAACCATGGCGATTCAGAACTTGATCAAGAGTGTGCAGCGTACGGGGGTGGAAGTCGAAGACCTGGTGCTCCAACCGCTGGCCTCCGGCGAGGCGGTGCTGACCCCGGAGGATAAGGACCGCGGGGTCGTGCTGGTCGATATTGGCGGCGGAACCACCGACATCGCCATCTTTATTCAGGGTGGTATCTGGCACACTTGCGTCATTCCCGTTGGCGGAAACCACTTCACCAACGATCTGGTCTATGTCTTGCAAACTCCTTACAATACCGCCGAATATCTCAAGCTGAAATACGGAAGCGCGATTGCCGATTTGATTGACGACGAGGAGGCCGTTGATGAGCAGGACTTGATAGATGCGGAAACGCTGACGATGGAGGGGGAGCAGCAGGTGAGCCGTCAGGTCATCAACGAAATCCTTCAGGCCCGCGCCGAACAGGTTATCGAGCTGGTCTACAACGAAATCCAGCGCAGCGGGTATCATGGGTTACTTCAGGCGGGCATGGTTCTGACGGGGGGGGGAGCCTTGCTGCCCCGCCTGGACGAACTGGCGCGAGATATGCTCGGAATACCCGTCCGGGTCGGCACCCCCTCTGGCCTGACCGGGCTGGCCGAATCGATGAATAGCCCCTCCTACGCAACCAGCGTTGGCTTGCTGCGGTGGGGGAGCCGCCACGGGGTCGCCCGGCTAGGGGGGCGTGAAGCACTCTCCCCCAATGGGAGTATCTATGAGCGATTCAAAAACTGGTTACGCGCATTTTTACCTTGATACATCGTGAAAGAGCGTCTCTACTATTCTATTGGCAATAAACCCATGAGGAGGTTGGTATGATGGTCGATTTTCATATGGCCAATCATGATCTTGAAAATTTTGCTCGCATCAAAGTGGTTGGTATTGGCGGTGGCGGCTGCAACGCCGTAGACCGCATGATCGAAGAAGGCGTGCAAGGCGTTGACTTCATTGCCGTCAACACCGACGCGCAAGCCCTGATGCATTCGCTGGCCCCGGTGCGGGTGCGTCTGGGGGACAAGCTCACCCGCGGCCTGGGCAGCGGGGGCAACCCGGTGATCGGGCAGAAAGCCGCCGAAGAAAACCAGGAGGACTTGCACGAGCAGCTCAAAGGGGTGGATATGGTCTTTATCACCGCGGGGATGGGGGGCGGCACCGGCACCGGCGCGTCACCCGTGGCGGCGGGGCTTGCCCACGACCTGGGAGCGCTGACCGTCGGCGTCGTGACCAGGCCCTTTACCTTTGAGGGCAGCCACCGCCGGAAGATTGCCGAACAGGGGATTGAGCAGCTGCGCCCGGTGGTTGATACGCTTATCGTCATCCCGAATGACCGCCTGCTCCAGACCGCCAGCAAAAACACCACGATGCTCCAGTCATTTCAGATGGCTGACGGTGTACTGCGACACGGTATCCAGGGCATTTCCGACCTGATTACGCAGCGCGGGTTGATCAATGTGGACTTTGCCGATATCAAGGCGGTTATGTCGCAGGCGGGTTCAGCTTTGATGGCGATAGGCGTTGCCAAAGGCGACAACCGCATGATGGACGCGGTCAATCAAGCCATCGCCAGCCCGCTCCTGGAAGTAAGCATTGATGGGGCCAAAGGGGTGCTCTTCAATGTCACGGGCGGGGAAGAACTGGGCATCCTGGAGGTCTACGAAGCTGCTGATATCGTTGCCAAGGCGGTTGACCCCGACGCCAACATCATCGTGGGAGCCACCATTGACCCGCTCTTCCCCGAGGGGGAGGTCAAGGTGACGTTGATTGCCACTGGCTTTGATACGAGCCGACCGACCGCGCAGCGGAGCCGTTCCTACCCGTCGGCAGCGGCCCAGCCAGACCCCCCCCACCAGCGCCAACCCGAACCGCACCCCGCCGCGCCATCGCGCCAGCCAGAGCGACCACAGCCCCCGGCCCGTTCGTCGCAGGGGCTTGGCGGAGGCGAAGATCTGGATATTCCGCCGTTCTTGCGCAACCGGGGACGAAAACGATGAGGTCCAGGTGAGTTCTATGCAACACAGAGGCAAAGGTGATTGACGATGATACGAGTTGGAGTCCTCTTTGGTGGGCGCTCCTCCGAACGCGAGGTTTCCCTTGCTAGCGGGCGGCAGGTCTACCATAGCTTGAACCGGCAGGTCTACCAGGGGGTGCCGCTCTTCCTGGATGCGGGGGGCGCTCTGTGGCATCTCCCCGATAAGCTGGTCCTCCAGAACACGACCAGCGACATCGCCCACCGTCTGGAGCAGGAGGCACAGCGCATCTTCTACGAAGACCTGAAGGGACTGGTTGATGTGGTCTTTATTGCGCTCCACGGCAAATATGGCGACGATGGTTGTATTCAAGGGACCCTGGAACTGCTGGATATCCCCTACACCGGTTCCGGGGTGCTGCCCTGCGCCGTCTCGATGGACAAGCCCACGGCCCACCGGCTGCTGGCATCGGCGGGGTTTGAGGTGGCCCGCGAGACGGTGGTCCGGGAAGACGCCTGGAGCACCGATGCAGCGGGCATAACCCGCCACATCGTCCAGGAGGTTGGTTTTCCCTGCGTGGTCAAGCCCACCCGCGAGGGGTCCAGCGTCGGGGTTTCGGTGGTGCAGACCCCCGAAGCGTTGCCCACGGCGCTGGCGGCGGCCTGGCAGTGGGACACGGACGCCCTGGTGGAAGCCTATCTTGAGGGAATGGAGTTCTCGGTGATTGTGGTGGGCAACCACGAACCAGAAGCCCTGGTGCCCACCGAAATCATCACGACGAACCCCTATATGACCTATGATGACAAGTATATGCCGGGCCGCTCACAGAAGATCACCCCCGCCCGCCTGGATGACGAAACGCTTGAGCGGATACGGCAGGAGGCCCGGCGGGCCCACCGGGTGCTCGGGTTTACGGGCTACAGCCGCATCGATGGCTTTTTGCTTCCGGATGGTCGGTTGCTCCTGACCGACCCGAATTCGACCTCGGGGATGTCGCCCTCTTCGTTCCTCTTCCATCAGGCTGCCGAGGCCGGGCAGTCTCCCGCCGATATCATCGGGCGCATCGTGTCGCTGGCACTCGAAGCCCACCGGGCCAAGCGGGGACCGCTGGAATAGGGGGCCGGGGTGAACAGCGCAAGAGTATGATGACGCATTTCGGGGGTCACGGAGCGGTGGGGGAGGGAGCCAGGACCACGCGAAGCCCGTACATCTCGCCGTTCGAAGTGTAGCCGGGCCAGTTCTTGTGCCAGGCTCCGCAGTCAGGCGAGGCAGAAGGTTCCCGCCACCACCAGGACAACCCCCGCCACGTCGCCGTGCCATTCCCGTCAGGCCCTCCATCAAAATAGCTCAAATCGCTGACGACCTCCGTGGGGTCTGACAGGCTGCTGGTGGTGGCCTCCCACACCCCCCCCACCATATCCTGTGCGCCGCACGCCGCTGCCCCCGCCGAATGGGTGCCCACCAGCGCGGGTTGTTCTCGTTCTTTGTCCTTCCACACATCGACCAGGTACGGGGCCGGCTCCTCTTCGCCCCAGGGGTAGGTCCGGCGGTTTCCCGACCCATCAGCGGAGCAGGCCACTTCCCACTCGGCCTCGGTGGGCAGACGGAGCGCGTAGCCCTCTGGCAGCGCGTCGGCAAGCTCTGCGTTCAGCCAGTTGACAAAGGCCACCGCCTCATACCAGGTTATGCCCACGACCGGCTGCTCCGAATGGTTGAACCGCTCTTCGTCCCAACAATAGGGTTGGATGCGCCCCTTCCCATGCTCGATGGCGGCTTGATTGGTGCAGGATGTTTCCCACTGCTCATCATAGGTAAACAACGTCTCCTTCCACTCCCACCCGTTCGGCGTCCAGTACGCCGCGTTCGTATAGCCACCTGCCTCCATGAACTGGCGGTATTGCTGCACCGTGACGGGGAACTTCGCAATCCAGAAGGCGTCCAGCGTCACGGTGGTTTCGTCGTCGTCATCGGGATTTTCGTTCTCGGGCCAGCCGCCAATCGGGTACGCATCGCCCGGGACGTAGCACCAGTAGCCATCACACATCCCGAAGGTCGCAGGCAGCCGGGTCAGGTCGTCGCGCCATTCCCAGAGCGCGACCGGGAAGAGCGAGCTAAGACGAGGCGGGGTTGGGGTCGGGGTT
>DAOTUF010000357.1:0-6514 GCA_034437495.1 Chloroflexaceae bacterium
GCCCGCCCTTCTCGGAGAACAGCGCCCCGATACCCCCCCCGATGACCAGACCCGCCAGCAGGGGGAAGAAAATCGTTCCGATGCGCGGGAAAGGGATGCCCAGAAACACCGAGACGACCAGCGCCACCAGGGTGAGACTGATGAGCAAGGCCAGGTTGCCAGAACCGCGGGAAAGGTCCCGCCGGGCCAGCATGAAAAACGAAATGACCAGGCTCGCCCCGAGCAGGGTCCACCCCCACCACGCCATGGTCGCTACCCAGACGGGCCAGTTCACCGTCTGGAGCCACTCCCAGAACTCCGTGACCCGCTCCATGCGCGTTCCTCCTTCCTGAAAACCGTAACCTTACCTTCCTGACGCCCAACCAACCGTTCGGCTCTGAACGGTGTGCTTCCAGTATAGCGCGTTATCCAGGGTTCCGTCTATACCCGATAATACGCCCGCCTGATACCCAATCGCCCCGCACATGCGGTCAAAGTGCGGGCTGCGAGGGGCAGCGACCAGCACTTGACACCCTGCCCAAAAGGTGGTACCCTTAGTCTTTAAGGCGTTTGAAATACACGGGGGACAAACGACCAGGACCCGGTGCGCTGGATGGCGCATGGTTTTGAGAGGGTGCGAGGCTACTCACGCCAGTTTCAAAGGTTGCCGCCCCAGGATGGGCAAGGACCGTGGAACGGGCGATTTTTGTTTTTCTCAGGGAGTTCGGGAAAACCATCACAGACTCAGGATGCTTGGAGATACCAGGTCTGGGGACGGAGCGGTCGGGTTGACAGTGGGCGGAGTCTTCGGGTGTATCATCTTGCCAACAATGCGAGCATGGTCAGCATGGCCAACAATGCGAGCATGGTCAGCAAGTCATCTGCCTGCCATCTGACCATCGCCGGATTGAGGACCTGTTCAGGGAGGACCCCCACTCGGGCCGGGTCCCCATCTTCCTCCCTCGTATCGCCACAGGTGATCCAGACGTATGGCAACCGAACCCCTTAGTGGAAAGTCCAGTGCGCGTGTCAGCAATCGACCGGATGAACCTGGAGAACGCTCCCCTGCCGCCTGAGAGCGAAGCCGGGGAGGGGGTAGAAGGTCGGCGGTTGCTGATGGCGACGGGGCTTATGGAACAGTGAGGTGAGAAGAATGCCACCGTTAGTTGAATCCGTTGTCCTTCAGCCATTGATTTTGCCGGTTGACCGTGGAATAGATGGGTTGCATCGTCAGGGCATTGAGCGGCGTTCGTTTGCCAATATTCATGACGCCATTACCGTTCCGCGTCTGATTGAAACCCAGACCGAAAGCTTCTTGTGGTTTAAGAACGAAGGACTCCGCGAACTGTTCGATGAGATATCACCCATCACTGACTTTACGGGCAAAAACCTGGAACTTCGCTTCCTGAATTATACGTTTGGCGAACCGCGCCACACCGAGTTTGAGTGTCGGGAACGAGACCTGACCTATGCGGCTCCCCTGCGCGTAGATGTGTGGCTCGATATCATCATCGAGCACTACGTGGGGAGCACGAAGGTGTCTCGCTCCGATTTCTACCTCGAACCCGACGAGAAATCGACGGTGACGGTGAAGGCACCGCGGGATGGCTACCTGACGGTTAGCCCCACCTTTGCTCGCTCTGGCGAGGGGGCCGTGCTGCTCGAAGTCTACGACGAACAGGATACCCAGTGCCAGAATGTCGAGATTCGACCATCTCGGGTGGCGGACATGTCCTACCTCGATATGTCCTGGCAAGCCGTTGCAGGCCAGACCTACCGCGTCGAACTGGTGGCGGTCAACCGCGTGGTGGGCACTCTGACCATTGTGGAACGCAAATCGAGCGAGTTGTTTCTGGGAGACTTTCCCATCATGACCGAAAACGGCACGTTCATCTACAACGGAGCCGAACGGGTGGTCGTGTCTCAGCTCATCCGCTCGCCGGGGGTGTACTTCAAGGATGAAAAAGACCCGGCCAGTGGGCGGTCGCTCTTTGCGGCCAAGCTCATCCCCAACCGCGGAGCCTGGCTCGAATTTGAAACCAACAAGCGGGATGTCATCTCGGTCAAGGTGGACCGCAAGCGCAAGCTGCCGGTCTCCATCCTGCTGCGGGCTATTATGGCCTGGGTTCGGGATGAGACCACCGGCGAGTGGCGGTGGGTGCCAGATGACAAGCTCGACCAGACCGGCCACGACGACGAAATCATCGAACTGTTCCGCCATGTCGATACGGTGCCTGAGCACCCCTACATCCGCGCCACGCTGGACAAGGACTCGTCTCACCACGCCCGCGATGCGCTCATCGAACTCTACAAGCGGCTTCGCCCGGGCGACCCGCCCACGCTGGAAAACGCGCGGTCCTTGATTGAGTCGCTCCTCTTTAACCCGCGCCGCTACGACCTGGCACGTGTCGGGCGCTACAAGCTCAACAAGAACCTCTGGGAACGGCATGACCCGCAGGTTCCCAGAATCGAGTCCCCGGAGCTTTCGCCCGAAAACACCCCCACCGAACGGGTGCTCCTGCCCAGAGACATCTTCAAGATTGTCGAATGGATTATCCGCCTGAACAACGCCCAGGGGCGAGCCGACGACATCGACCACCTGGGGAACCGCCGGGTGCGGACCGTGGGAGAACTCATCCAGCAGCAATTTCGGGTCGGTCTCCTGCGGATGGAGCGGGTGGTCAAAGAGCGCATGAGTTTGCAAGACCCCGAAGGGGCCACCCCCAATGGCCTCATCAACATTCGGCCCGTGGTTGCGGCTATGCGAGAATTCTTCGGGGGGAGCCAGCTTTCGCAGTTTATGGACCAGACCAACCCGCTGGCCGAATTGACCAACAAACGGCGACTCTCGGCGCTTGGCCCCGGCGGTCTCAGCCGCGACCGGGCCGGGTTTGAGGTGCGGGACGTACATAACAGCCACTACGGGCGGATTTGCCCGGTGGAGACGCCCGAAGGTCCCAACATCGGCCTGATAGGGACGATGAGCACGTTTGCCCGCGTCAATGAGATGGGCTTTCTCGAAACGCCCTACCGCAAGGTCTACAACACCATCGAGAATACCCCCACCTGGCTTGAGCGTGGACGGATTATCCGCGAGGTGCGAGACCTGCACAGCGGCGAGGTCCTGGCGGCCCAGGGCGAGGCCGTGAACCAGGAAGTCGCCACCCGTCTCGCCACCACCTTGCTGCGGGGCCAGGTCCTCGCGGAAGACCTGCGAGACCCGGTCAACGGAGAGGTGCTGGCGGAGAAGGGGGTAGAAATAGACCCGGAACTGGCCGAATGGATTTCTCGCCTGCCCATCAAAAAGGTGCGGGTCTGGCCAGTGGTCTCCCAGGAGGTGGACTACCTGAGCGCCGACGAAGAAGACAAGTTCACCATCGTGCAGGCCAACGCTCCCATCGATGAGCACGGGCGATTCCAGGCCGAGATGGTCTCGTGTCGCTTTGGCGAAATCTTTCTGAAGGAACACATCGACCGCGTGCATTACATGGACGTTTCGCCCAAGCAGGTGGTGAGCGTCAGCACCGCCCTGATCCCCTTCCTGGAACACGACGACGCGAACCGCGCCCTGATGGGGTCGAACATGCAGCGCCAGGCGGTGCCGCTCTTGCGCCCCGACGCGCCCGTCGTCGGCACGGGGATGGAGAGCATGGCGGCTCGCGACAGTGGGCAGGTCGTTGTTGCCCGAAAAGATGGCATCGTCTTCAGCGCCACCAGCGACCGCATCATCTGCTGCGAAGAGCATGCGCTGGAAGATGTGCGTCGGATGGTCGAGCAGAACCTCCGCCCCGACCTCGATGAGACGGTGCTTTCGCCCCGTACCCGCGAACCTATCGCCGGTATGGGGATGGAGATAACCCAGGAGATGCTGGACCGCCTGGAGAAGCAGGGCATCCGGACCCTGCGCATTCGGCATCCCTACCGCCTGCGCAAGTTCATGCGCAGCAACCAGGATACCTGTATCAACCAGCGGCCCAGTGTCGTGCGGGACCAGTTTGTGCGGAAGGGCGAGGTCATCGCCGACAGCAGCAGCACCGACAACGGTGAACTGGCGCTCGGGCAAAACGTGCTGGTTGCCTATATGCCGTGGGAAGGCGGCAACTTCGAGGACGCGATTCTCGTGAGCGAACGGCTGGTACGCGAGGACATCTTTACCAGTATTCACATTGAGAAGTACGAAGTGGAGGCCCGCGATACCAAGCTCGGCCCCGAGGAGATTACCCGCGACATTCCCAACGTGGGGCAGGACAGCCTGCGCAACCTCGATGACCGCGGGATTATCTATGTCGGAGCGGAGGTGCAGCCCAACGATATTCTGGTCGGGAAGATTACGCCCAAGGGCGAAACGGACCTGACGGCAGAAGAACGCTTGCTGCGGGCTATCTTTGGCGAAAAAGCCCGCGAAGTCAAGGACAGCAGTTTGCGCGTCCCCAACGGCGTACGCGGAAAGGTCATCGATGTCAAGGTCTTCAGCCGGGCCGAAGGAGCCGAACTCCCCGTCGGGGTCAACCAGACCGTGCGGGTGCTCCTGTGCCAGAAGCGCAAGATTAGCGCGGGGGACAAGATGGCCGGTCGCCACGGCAACAAGGGGGTGGTCAGCCGCGTGCTGCCCATCGAAGACATGCCCTTCTTGCCAGACGGACGCCCCGTGGACATCGTGCTGAACCCCATCGGGGTGCCAAGCCGTATGAATATCGGACAAATTCTGGAAGCCCACCTGGGGTGGGCCGCCGCGGCCCTTGGCTTCCGGGTGGCAACGCCCGTCTTCGACGGAGCCAGAGAAGGCCAGATCAAACATCTGCTGGAAGAGGCCGGGTTCCCCACCGATGGGAAGGTGACGCTGTATGATGGGCGTACGGGTATTCCCTTCGACCGCCCGGTCACGGTGGGCTACGTCTATATGCTCAAACTGGCGCACCTGGTGGAGGACAAAATCCACGCCCGGAGCACCGGCCCCTACAGCCTGGTCACACAGCAACCGCTTGGTGGCAAGGCGCAGTTCGGTGGGCAGCGCTTTGGCGAGATGGAAGTGTGGGCGCTGGAAGCCTACGGCGCGTCGTACACCCTGCAAGAGATGCTGACGGTGAAATCCGACGACGTTATCGGGCGCGTCAAGACCTACGAAGCCATCGTCAAGGGCGAACCCATTCAGGAAGCAGGCGTGCCAGAAAGCTTCAAAGTGCTCATCAAGGAGCTTCAATCGCTTGGATTGAGTGTCGAAGTGCTCACGGAGGACGAGAAGCCCCTGGAGCTGTCCGACGACATTGATGGCGATATGGCCTCCCTGGAAGGTATCAACCTGAGCGGGATGGAGCGCGGCGAGTTCTAGGTATCGCAGGAAGTTCCCCTCCGCAGACCAGAACGGGAGCCTGCGGGGGGGATGAGCCAGTCAGATCCGTTCAGTTCAAATCCATGGGGCGACCACCGCGAGAGGCCGTCTTTTTCCACACCTGGGGGGTCGACATGGCCTACATCCTGGGCTACTGGTGGGCCGATGGGTGTATGCGGGTCAAACCGGGAAATGGAGCACACGAAATTGAGTTATCGGGCAACGACCTCGACCACCTGCACATGATGGCCCGGACCATCGGGGGCAACTACGCGCTCAGGCGTGTCTCCGCCCGGCATGAGTGCCACGCGATTGCTTTTTGTAGTAAACAGATGTACCATGATTTGCTGGCCCTTGGGGGAACTCCCCGCAAGTCGAAAACCATCGGCTTTCCCGACGTGCCCTCCGACCTGCTGCCGCACTTTGTCCGCGGGGTCGTGGATGGGGACGGGACCCTCTCGTGGAATGCAGGCAAGCCGGTCCTGCATATCTATTCTGGATCGAAACCATTTCTTCTGGCAATGGGTGCGGCCATTGAACAGGCAACAGGCATTCCTGCTGGCAAACCAATCGTCAATCGCACCCTGTGGTATGCCAAGTGGAGCACCATTCGGGCAAAGTGTCTGGCGTTCTGGCTCTATATCGATCATCCAGGACTCGCTTTGAATCGCAAAGCTGCCAAAGCTGCCGCGTTCCTGGACTGGCACCCCCGGAAAACACCGGAACGAGGAACTATCACGGATGAGATGCGCCGGGTCTTCCCGGAGTATCTCCTGTCATAGGAGAGAGCAATGCTTGAGATTAACGACTTTAACGCGATTCGCATCAGCCTGGCTTCGCCAGAGGATATCTATTCCTGGACCCACGGAGAAGTAACCAAGCCGGAGACGATTAACTATCGCACCCTCAAGCCGGAGCGCGACGGGTTGTTCTGTGAGCGCATCTTTGGCCCGACAAAGGATTGGGAGTGTTTTTGTGGAAAATACAAACGGGTGCGCTACAAGGGCGTCGTCTGCGATAAATGCGGGGTTGAAGTCACCCGGTCCAAGGTGCGGCGCGACCGCATGGGCCACATTACCCTTTCCTCGCCGGTGAGCCATATCTGGTTTGTCAAGGGCACGCCCTCGCGTCTGGGGTTGCTGCTCGACATCAGCCCGCGCAACCTGGAGCGCGTCATCTACTTTGCGGCCTACGTTATTGTCGAGA
>DAOTUF010000358.1:0-13266 GCA_034437495.1 Chloroflexaceae bacterium
CCTGAGCCACGCCCGACTCCGACGCTGTTTGCTCTGGGGAAGCCGCAGGAATACAACGGGTGGCACATCACCCTGCTGCGTTCCGACCACACCCGCATCCTCAGCGGCACGGTGGGAACCCTGCACCCCCACGGCCAACTGGTGCTGACCCTCGTCACCGTGGGCAATGGAGACCCTATCGCCCGCCGCATCCCCCCCGGGTTGCTGGTCCTCTCTGACGACCAGGGACGGGTCTACCAGCCGGTGCCCGGTGCTTCTGCGGCCTACCTGGAAACGTACGGTCGCGGCAGGCACGGGGACCTTGCGCTGGATGATGCCATCCCCCCCGGCGGCAGCCTGTACAGTGTTCCGCTGCTCTTTGATGTGCCTCCCGATGCGACCGGCCTGCTCCTGACCTTCGTGGGCCATGCCCAGACGGGGTGGGAAGTGGGAGAGTGAGCATGATAGTCAAGCCCGCCCGTAGTCATCCTCCGACCGCTCGATGTCGTCCTCTCCGAAATAATCACCGGTCTGCACCTCGATGAACACCAGGTTTTCCGCGCCGGGGTTGCGGATGCGGTGCCAGGCCCTCACCGGTATATCAACCGCCTGACCGGGGGACAGTTCGATATCTTCCCCGTCCCTGGTCACGACCGCGCTGCCGCTGACCACATACCAGTGCTCCGACCGATGAGAATGGCGCTGATAGCTGAGCCGCTGCCCAGGGGAAACGGTGATACGCTTGACCTTGTGGTCGGCCATATCCGAAAGGACTTCATAAAAGCCCCACGGTCGGTGGTCTTCGCGCCGGTCCCGCTGGATAATCCGCTCATAGATCCAATCAAACATGGTTGAACCCCTTCCGGGCTGGTTACTTTTCAGATGAACACAAAAGTACGACCTTCTTACTTCCGCTCCACACTCATCCTGAATCATGGCCCGGCGGCTGCGCCGCTTTCGACCAGTGCCGTATCCAGAACGCGACGGAAGGCGCTCATATCCGCATTGAGGTCGCGTATGCGTTCGGCTACCTGGTTGGTGGTCTGGTCGGCGCTCACCACATCGGCGGTGCGCAGGCGTATCGTCTCAGCCAGCACGTTGTCCAGGTTGGCATCAATATTCTGGAGCTGCGCGGTGATACGTCCGATGTAGGTCTGGAGGTCCCGGGCGTTGCTCTGGCGATTGACGAGCGCCTGACGGGTTTCTTGCAACTGCTGGAGCGTATAGCGGTCGCTGGTCCGGCCAATGGCCCGGTCCAGGTCATCTATCTGCTTCTGAAGCTGGTGATAGTTGATCTGCGCGAGAAAGGTTTCGATGATCTGGCCTTTGAGCGCCAGTTCGTGTGCCTGCCCAACCAGGTCGCTGGTCTGCGCAGTGATACGCTGCAACACCGAAACCAGCGGCCCCTGTGCCTGCGCTACCGACCGCTCGATATCGCGGTGGGCACGGTCTACCTCTTTCACCATCAGGCGAAAGGTGCGGCTCGTGATGGGCGCGTAGGAGGCTCGCCGCTGTGCCGCGGCAATGGCGGGGTCGCGGGACGCAAGAACCACTGCCACCAGGTAGACCAGCAGACCAAGCGGCAGCATCAGCAGGTGGACCGTCAGACCGACCACGATGGCAACCAGCAGCACCACCACGGCCAGTGGCTCGCGGGCCGCCCTCAGCAGCGTTTTCATGGTGTGGCTTTCCCTTCTCCGTTCCAGGTTTCGAGCTACAAGCTAAAAGAAGCGCGAAATATCCAGGTAGACCTGCCCGATGTTCGTCGGGTCGCTCTGGTAAAACTTTCCGCCCGATGCCTCCGACATAGCCCGCAGCAAGTCCTGCGCCTCCTGGCCGCCGGAGCCATAGGCAATGGTGAAAATCTTGATACTGTAGCCCTCTTCGTCGGCGCTCACCAGGCTGGTCAGCGCTTCTTGCGTGGTCGTGCTGGCGGTGTCGGCCCCGTCGCTCAGCACCACAAGGGCGCGAATGGTTTCGCCGCGTGGCTGCTGCTGGAGGTTTTCATAGGCCACTTTGACCGTGTCAATCAGGCGGGTGTTGCCCGATGCAAACAGCCCGCTGAGGCGCTGGAGGACCTCTTGCCGCTTCGGGCCAATCTGCGACAGAGGCACAATCTCCTGCGTCTCGTTGTTGAAGACCACCAGACCCAGGCGGTCGGCATCGGCAAGGTGCTGCACAAAGCTGGTCAGCCCCTCTTTGGCCATCACAATGCGGTTTTCTTCGTTCATACTCCCCGATATGTCCAGCAAGACCAGCACTTCCACCCGCTTTTTCTTCTCCCCCCACGCAGCGCGGGCCGCCCGCATCACATCGGCAGGGGGCACGCGGAGCACCGAAGCGGGTTGGGACGGGTCTACTCCCTGGTCGGGGGTGATAGCCTCTGCCACGGGAATCGTGGAATCCACCGGGCGAAAGCCATATTGCAGCGCCAGTTCTTGTTGGGGGCGGGCCAGCAAAAAGGCGCGATACTGCTCCGCCGCCGTACGAACCTCGTCCTGCTCCTGCGCCCAGGGGAGGATAGCAAAGGGGTGGTCGGACCAGAAGGTGCCCTCTCGGGGATAGATAGCCACAATGGGCATGACGATGTTGGGGTAGCGGGTGCGGTCGTAGGATTCCATCACCAGGTTTTCGTAGAGCACCGCCGCCGAGAGATAGGCCGGCCCCTTCTCTATCATCCGTCGCCCGAAGAAGCCGGTGCTTTCGCCATAGTGTATCACCGTCTCCTCGACATCGGCAATGAACTGGCTGACGCCGGGCTGCTGCACCGCTTCCAGGGTGAGCGTGCGGGGCATACCGGCCCCGGCGTAGGCCGTGGCGATGATGGTCGTGAACCCGCTGTTGCTGTAGTCGGGGTGGGTGTGGCCAAACTTGAAAGGTCCCCACTCGGGATAGCCATAGTCTGCCCAGGTTTTGTTTTCCCGGCTAAAGCTGGCGATGTCCGACCACCCCAGGGGTGTATCAGGCCATCCCATGGCTTCGGCCATCGGCTTCCACATGGCAATGACGACCGGACTGAGCACCAGCGATGGCGCGTCGGAGTCGTCTACCAGCACGTCACCGCCATGGCTGCTGGCCCACTGGTCGTTTGCCAGGGGGAAGACCAGGCGGCTGGCCGGACTCCAGATGGCTGGCTGCACCTCCCCGTTCACAATCTGGTTCAGAGATTCCAGCGACCCGATGGGCACGGTCTCGATGAAGATAGGCCGACCACTGAGCGACGGGTTTTGCTGCGCATTGAACGTCTCGGTCACATGGTCAATCCAGGCTTGCTTCTCGCTGCCATAGAGCATCGTCAGGACGAGCGCGTCCGGGGGGACCGGGGCCGGGGCGTCGGGGGCGGGTTCGGTGAAGTCCGGGGCACACCCCCCGGCCACGATGAGCAGCGCGAAGGAGAGCAACAGGAACATCAGCAGCACGGGCAGCGTGAGCGTCCCCGGCGGGTGGGATGGACAGGATGGATAGGGCCGATTGGGCCGATTGGGCCGATTGGATGGTCTGAACAGGTTGCGCATGGCGGTTTCTCTTCCTCCTGATTCTCCAGGTTGTGACAACGTACAGGGTCCAGCAAGCGCTCGGGCGCTCGGACACTCGGGCACTCAGGCGCTCACCGATCATACCCCCCGCGCCGCCAGAGGTTCATCAGTTCGTTGAGCACCTCGGCAGGGGGGATTTCGACCTGCGGAGGGACGGTATCCGTTCGCAGTCCGTAGCTTTCGTAGGTCGTGAAGGGATTGTCGGGAAGGGTACTGCTCACGCTGACGGTGGGGTTGGCCGGGCGAAAGCCATAGCGCAGGGCCAGCGTTTGCATCTCCTGCGAGCGCAGAAAATCACGGAAGGCAGCGGCAGCATCACGCTGGTCTTCCGTCACCCAGTCGGCATTGAGGATGGCGTAGGGATGGTCGCTCAGGATGGTCGCGGGGGGATAGTAGACCCGCAAGCGCTGGTTCCAGCGATTTTCCGCGGCCTCAAACGTTTCGATGGGCAGGTTCTCGTAGACTACCACAAAGTCGTAGGCCCCCGGGCCAAAGTTGACCATCGTATTCATAAAAGTACCGGTGCTCTCGCCAAAATCCATCACCGCCCGCTCAATGTCCTCCAGCCATTGGCGGAAACCCTGGTCGAGCACATCGTTCACCGTCAGGCTGCGGGTTTTGCCGTGGTAGGCGTAGGCCAGCAGCACAAGCGTCTGGATACCGCTGTTGGACTTCTCCGGGGAGGTGTGCCCGAATTTGGCGAACCCCCACTGCGGGTCGCCCCCCATCGCAGCCCACCCGCCATCTTCCGCCAGAACATCGTGCAGACGGTGCCAGAGGTTCTGGGGGCCGTTTGGCCAGAGCGTGCGGGCGCGGTCTTCCCAGGCCACCAGCACCAGCGGGGTGTAGACGAGCGGGAGCGGCGCGTCGTCGCCGCGCAAGAAGATATCGGTCTGGTGCCGCGTCTCCCATTCGTAGCGCAGCAGCTCTATCTGAATGGAACTGGCCGGGCTGAACACCACCGGCTGCATCTCGCCATCTACGATGTGCTTGACCCCCTCGCGGGAACCGGTGCCCTCCAGGTCGATGGTGATGGGGTGGCCGCGGACGGTCGGGCGGGTTTGCTGAAAGCGGCTCGCCGCTTCTTGCAGCCAGGCTTCTTTCTCGGTGCCGTAGGCCAGAGATACGACAACTGGTTCGCGCTCCGGGCCAGACAGCAGCGGGAAGGGGGCAAAGTTCAGGGGGAGCGGGCCAAACAGGGCCGTCAACCCCACGACCCCCACAGCCAGCACGAGGTAGGCAGCAGATATGAGACGGGAAAGCGTGAGCATACGTTTTTCTCCAGGTTCGTCCGGTTCAGGCACAGGTCTCTCATACCAAGTTTATCGTACACTGATATATTACCACAGCCTCTCATAGTCGTCTGCCGCGAGACGCGGGAGAAAGCGGAGCAGGCCCCTGTTCCCCCGTGCGGGACTGGTGTTTGCTGCGTCTGGAAGCGTGAGACCCGGAAATCGCAGCGCCCTGTTCAGAACGCAGCCAGATTTGCTATAATGAAGTGGCGCGTTATCTTTGGAACCAGGCGAGAGCCGTCAGGGTGTGCGGAGAATACGAATATCCATGCCAGAACACGAACTCCACCTCAGTCAGTTCGGGATAGTCCGGGGCAAGCGTCAGCCAGAAAGCGACCTGGTGACGATGATAGAGCCGCGAACCCGCTTTTCCCCCGAAGCTCGCAAAGGGACCCTCTCCATCGTTGCGGAGACAGACCAGCACCTCACGAGGGGCAGCACCGCCTACCAACTCGTGACCCGGACGCTCCAGCAAACCTTCTACCGCGACCGTTCGCTCAGCATCACCTCATCGCTCAAAGCGGCCATCCGCAATGCGAACAAAGCCCTCTACCAGCACAACTTCAGCGTGCCCGTCCACCAGCGCACCTACCTCGGACTCACCTGTGCCGTCATCAAGGGAAACGACCTGTTTGTAGCGCAGGTTGCCCCTGCGCAGATGTATGTGCTGACCGAAGGAACACTGCGGGCCTTGCCCTCGCGCCCTCCCGTCCATACCCGTTCCGCTGCTGGCCCTTCCCTGGCGTGGGGCGAGGCCCTGGGGTCCAGCCTGTTTGCCGAAACCAACCTGTACCGCTGCTTGCTCCACCCCCACGATACCATGGTCGTCTGCTCCAACAGCCTCGCCCGCCTGCTCCCCTTCAAGGACATTGAGCGCCTGCTCCAGACACCGGACCAGGAGCCACCCACCATCATCGAATACCTGCACGATATCTGCCAGCAGCACGCCATCTCCGACGCGCACGCCCTGGTTATCCGCCTGCGGCCAGTGCTGCGTCCCGCGCCCTCCGTGCTTCCCTTTGCTCCGACCGGCCCGAGTAGCTGGCTCTCGCTGCTCTCCTCCCTGCTGGCTTCCCCCTTTACCTGGATGAAAGGCCGAGCCGGCTTGTGGTGGCCCAAACGAGGGACGGGCAGGGCAGAAGGAACCCCCGCCTCTCGAAGGCAGCAGCGAGAATATGCCCTCAGCAACTTTCCCGAGCAACCAGACCTGCCCGTCGCCCCACTCCCCCGACCCCGGCCACTCGACCTGGACGAGCCGGTCGGAGCACCCGAGCGCAGACCCTCCCGAAGTGCCGCCCCTGCCCGTTCGCGCCAGCAGCGGTTGACCCCACCGAACCGCGGGCGTGGGTCGGCCACCAGCACGGCTATGGATGACGAGGAGCGCGGGGACGAGAACGATGAAGAAGCCCGGACCTTCGCACCCACGCACCAGCTTCCCATCGACCTGAGCCACCTTTCCACCCGCACCAACCATGCCTCACCCTACCGCCCACGTCGCCAGCGGCGTCCCCTGACTGATATGCCCTGGCACGAAAAGCTCCTGCTCCCCTTCCAGATAGTCGGAGGAGCACTGGGCAGCGCCGGTCAGAAGCTCAAGCCCGAGCGTCAGGTGACGCTTGCTCCGCGGTCGTCCCTCCGCTCCGAAGCAGGACTCTCCCGTCATCCTCATGAAAAACCCCGCTTTCCCTGGCTCATTCTGCTGGTGCTGGTGCTCTCCGTGACCTCCCTGGTGCTCTATGGGGTCAACCTCTCCTACAAGAGCGCCGAACAACGCAACCTGGAATACCTGGACCAGGCCAGTCAACACCTGCTGGCCGTGAGCGAAGCCCCCGACTACGCAACGGCGGTTGAATACCTGGACTACGCCGGGCAATCTCTGGACCAGGTGCGGGCCAGTTCGGTGGTCACACAGACCAATGTGACCCTGTGGCTGCGCTTTCAGGAGGTTGAGAGCGAATATGAACAGGCGCTCGGAGCCATCAAACGCCAGACCTTCTTTGAAGAACCCACCGTGCTGGCCACACACCCCCTGCCGACCGGCCACTTTGCCAGCATCGTCGTGCCTCCCTTCACCTCCCACGCGAGGGACGCCCACACCATCGAAGCCATGCGCTTCCTCTATGCCCTCGATAGCGACAAGTCAAACGCACGGCTCTACCGCATCCCGCGGGATGGGGGGGAACCGGAAATCATGCTCAGTTCCCACGAGGAAACCCGCTCACTCGCGGTCGGGTCTTTGCGTGCCATCGCCTGGCGCATTGACAACATCGTCGTGGTAGACGAAAGCCAGCAAACCAACGACTTCGGCTACTACTTCCGCCACCAGGGAACCTGGGAATATACGCGGCTCGGGGGCAGCGAAGTCTGGACGCTGCGGGGACGGCTCGATATCGAAACCTACGAAGGGAATCTCTACTTCTGGGGGGCAGAGGCGGAGGAGGTCATCAAGTATACCAGCGGGCACTACGGGGATATCCCGGTGCTGTGGCTGGAAACCAGGGATATCGACAACGTGGACCTGAGCACGGCGATTGACATGGCTATAGATGGCCATATTTACCTGCTGCTCCCGGACGGGCATATCCAGGTTTTCAACGCCGGACGGTTCGAACGGACCATCTCGTCTGAGCCGATAGACCCGCCGCTCACCTCGGTCACGCGCTTCTTTCTGACCGGGCCGACCGAAGAAGGCTCTATCTACCTGCTCGACACGCTCAAAGAGCGCGTTGTCCAGATCGACAAGACCAGCGGGCAGGTTATCCAGCAGATGCGGATGCGCCCGGATAGCCCCCTGCGCTTGAACCAACTTACCGACCTGTACGTGGACGACAGCCGGACCCGCCCGGTGCTCTACCTCGTCAACGGCGGACAAATCATCCGCACCACCGTTCCGCCACCACCGTCCCCCCTTCAATACTCCCCCTCAACTTCCCCAGAAGAAGATGGGTCTCCCTCCACACTGCCCGAAGCGGCACCGGAGGGAGACCAGACCGGAGACGAACCATCAGTTCCATGAGTTCAGACCAGGTGCCTACCCTTTGAAGATGGCGATAAACTCATCAATGGGGATGGCGGGCATGGTCTGCACCTTCACACTGCCGCGTGACGAAAGCTCCGTCGAGGCTCGCACGACCGTTTTCAGGTCGGGGGCTTCGACAATGGACACGAAGTCGAACGGACCCAATACGGCAAACTGAGACTTCACCTGCATGCCCATCGCTTCCATCTCGGCATTGACCGCCTTGATGCGGTCGGGCTGCTCCTTGATTGTCTCGGCTCCATGGTCGGTCAGCGAGGTCAAGAGGATATACGTTGCCATTTTCTGTCTCCTTGTCTCTGCGAGGTTTTACCTTGTTCGTCTGCCCTGGCAACGGAGTGGAGTGGGGGGGACAGCCTTTGTGTCTATCATACCACCTTTTGCCAAACCGACAAGCCCCCGGAGGGGGGAGTATGACCCTCCAATCGCTCGAACCTGCTATAATAGCACCCTGACCCGGGACCAAAGTATCTTCACAACCCGAAAAGGAGCAGACCCTTGCAACGTGACCACATCTACCACGGCGACTGCCGCGATATCCTGGCCACCTTCCCCGACCGCTGCGTGGACCTCATCTTTGCCGACCCCCCCTACAACCTCCAGCTTCGGGGCGACCTCTGGCGACCCAACATGACCAGGGTCGACGCCGTTGACGACGCCTGGGACCAGTTTGGCGGCTTTGCGGCCTACGACCAGTTTACCCGCGAATGGCTGACCGCCTGCCGCCGCGTGCTCAAAGACACCGGCACCATCTGGGTCATCGGCACCTACCACAACATCTACCGCGTCGGGGCCATCCTGCAAGACCTGGGCTACTGGATGCTGAACGACGTGGTGTGGGTCAAGACCAACCCCATGCCCCAGTTCCGCGGGGTCCGCTTCACCAACGCGCAGGAAACGCTCCTCTGGTGCAAGAAATCCCGCGAGCAGAAACACTATACCTTCCACTACCACACCATGAAGCGCATGAACGACGACAAACAGATGCGCAGCGATTGGACCCTGCCGCTCTGCACCGGAGCCGAGCGGCTCAAGGCCAACGGCGCAAAGCTCCACGCCACCCAGAAACCGGAAGCCCTGCTCTACCGCGTCATCCTCGCCACCTCCAACCCCGGCGACCTGGTGCTCGACCCCTTCTTTGGCACGGGCACCACCGGCGCAGTTGCCCGCAAGCTCAACCGCCAGTTCGTCGGCATCGAGCAAGAGCCGTCCTACATTGAGGCGGCCAGAGCGCGGATAGACGCCATTCCGCCGCCGCCGCCGCATGACGACGAGGTCTACGGCGTGCTGCGCACCCGCCGCACGGCTCCGCGCCTACCCTTCTCGGCCCTGCTCGAACACGGCCTGCTGTACCCCGGCCAGACGCTCTTTTTCAACAGACACCCCGACCGGGCCGCGCTGGTGCTGGCCGATGGGAGCTTGCGGACGCCCGATGGCGTCACTGGCTCGATTCACCAGGTCGGGGCTTGCGTGGGCAACCTGCCCGCCTGCAACGGGTGGGAACACTGGTACTACCGCGACGAGCACGGCAGCTTCGTGGTCATTGACGTGCTGCGGGAGCAACTCAGGCAGGCCGCCAGCGCAAGCGCCGAAGAGGAGGCATAAGCCTGCCCGCCGACCCCTTTATGCTCATAGCCCCCCGCACCAACCGCCCTCCCAGGGACACGCCGACGAACTGAGAAACAGCGCCAGAGCCGTATACAGCCCGGCCCCGCCCCAGAAGAGCGGATGGGGCAGGACCTTCGCCCACGCCTGGCGATAGGTCGTCCAGAACAGGGCTACCACCTGCCAGAACGAGGTCCCGCGCTCGATGCGCGGCAGGGTGAACAGCGCGTACTGCCCCACGACAAAGGCAAAAATCATCATCAGGCCAGCGGACCGCCAGAGAAACGCCACGATGTCCACATCTATCATTCCATTGCACCTCCTTACCGCTCGAACCCTGTTCTGATGTCTTGTCACGAGTATAGTAGCTCACCCTTCCTCACCCCTGCCCGCTTCCCTGCCCGCTTCCCTGCCCTGGCCGTTCAGAAAGTTCACCCGCGCCGCAAGCAACGCTTCCGCCTTCGGACCCTCCATGGGCGGAGAGAAGAGATACCCCTGCCCATATTCGCAGTTCAACCCCCGCAGGTGGGCCAGTTGCTCGGGGGTTTCTATCCCCTCCGCCACCACCTGCTTCCCGAGCATATGGCTCAGGGTAACGATACCCTGGGTAATCACCATGCTCTCGGTGTCAGTATGCAGCGAAAAGGTAAACGACTTGTCAATCTTGAGCGTCTGTATGGGGAAGCGGTGGAGATAGCGCAGGGAAGAATAGCCCGTACCAAAATCATCAATGCACAACTGTACCCCCATCTGGCGGAGGCGCGTGAGGGTCATCATCGTCTTCTCGGTATGGTCCATCATCACATTCTCGGTAATCTCCAGCTTCAGATTGGCCGCATCCAACCCCGTCTCGCACAAAATCTGCGCAATCTGGTCCACAATGGGCAGGCTCACAAAGGCACGGTTCGACAGATTGACGTTGATGGTCAACGGGCGAAGGTCGGGAAACTGGCTCCGCCAGGCGCAGGTCTGGCGGCACGCTTCGCGGGCAACCCACAGGTCCAGCGGGATTATCAGACCGGCCTCCTCCGCTGTGGCAATAAACTCATCCGGCGAAATCAGCCCTCGTTGGGGGTGGTGCCAGCGCACCAGCGCTTCAAACCCCGCAACCACTCCCGTCGCCAGGTCCACAATGGGCTGATAGTAGACGCTCAATTCGTCGTGCTCAATGGCCCGCCGCAGCGCCGACTCGGTGTGCAACCGCTGGAGCATATGGGCGTGCATGGCCGTGTCGAAGATGGCATAGTTCCCCGGCCCGAGCGACTTGGCCCGATACATCGCCGTGTCCGCATCGCGCAGCACGTCGGACGGATGGACATAGGCACTCGAACCCAGAACGATACCCACGCTGGCCGACGTAATCACCTCGTGCTCGTCAATCACCAGCGGCACCGCCAGTTCCTGCTGGATACGGTTGGTCAGGTCGGTCACTTCGTTGATACTATCAACATCCTCCAGCAAAATCACAAACTCATCCCCGCCAAAACGAGCAACGGTATCGCTCGTCCGCAAGCATGCTTTGAGCCTGCCCGCTGTCGTCACCAGGAGTTGGTCGCCCGCCAGGTGCCCCAGACTATCGTTCACCACCTTGAAATTATCCAGGTCGAGGAAGACCACCGCAAAGGCATAACCGCGGTGGCGCTTGGCATATTTCATCGCATGCCCCAGGATTTCCGCAAACAGGGTGCGGTTGGGCAGGTTGGTCAGGGTGTCGTGGAGCGTCCGGTGGCGAAGCTGCTGTTCGGCCAGGCGGCGTTCGGCAATCTCCGCATGGAGCGAAATGTTGGCCCGCGAAAGCTCCGCGGTGCGCTCCTGGACGCGCTGCTCCAGTTCGTCGCGGGCTTTGCGCAGCATCTCTTCGGCGCGTTTGCGCTCGGTCACTTCGTCTTGCAGCGCCCGGTTGGTCTGAGACAGTTCGAGCGTTCGCTGCTCAACCATCTCTTCCATCCGTTCATACAGGTAGGCATGCTCTATCGACGTCACAATCTGCCCCGAGAGCAGGTTGAGCACCTCCAACCCCGCCTCCGTAAAGGCCCCCGTGATTTCGTTGTTTTCCAGGTAGAGCATCCCCCGCAGGTTCCCCTGATGGATGAGGGGCAGGCACAGGATGGAGCGCGTATGATGGTCCTGGATGTAGCGGTCCTCGGTAAAGGGACCGTCGTGGCTCGCGTCGGTCAGCACCACACTGGTATGGGTGAGCGCCACATGCTGCACAATGGTCGCAGAGAGATAGGCATGGCCGTGGGTTTCCAGGGGGATGGCCGGGAGGACCGCGACCTCTGCCCGGTTCACTGCCCCTATCGCTTCAATGACCCACTGGCCGGCTTTCTCCAGAATGAGAAACCCCCGCTGCGCCCCGGCGTTCTCCAGCACAATGCGCATCAACTTTTCGAGCAGCGTGTCAAGCACAATCTCACCCGCAATGGCTTGCGACGCCTTGAGCACGCTGGTCATGTCCAGGGTAGGAGGGCGGTGCTGGTGCGTGGGTGAGGAGGGGGAAGGGGGGGCTGCTCTGGAGCGGCCTTCCCGGGTTTGCTCCGCGCTCTCTTCCTCTCTCTGACGACCAATCCCAGATTGGGTATAGCGTGTTTCCATATCGTTATCGTTCACCTTATCATCAATGCCACCCCGATGAGGACATCAATTGCGGCCTGCCCCGCATATCCCCATCTTCCATCCGGAACCAGCACTGCTGGCTGGTTTCGAGGCAGGAGACGCGAGGAACCCCGGCCATTATCAGGGAACGCATGATTGCATATTCGTGCCGAACCCGGGTTGTCCGTTTGGGTGAGGGGGAGGGTTCTTCGAGCGTTTTGGGGGGAAGGGGGTCGCCATCCGCAGCCCCATCCATGCGGCGGCGAGCGTGAGAGACCCGGGCATTTCGGTCTTCGTGCAGTTGCCCAACCGTATCATAGTCATAGGCCGAAATGGTATG
Organism: Chloroflexaceae bacterium; assembly: GCA_034437495.1. Classification (GTDB taxonomy): domain Bacteria; phylum Chloroflexota; class Chloroflexia; order Chloroflexales; family Chloroflexaceae; genus JAAUSY01. The sequence goes on from DAOTUF010000358.1 coordinate 12,385, forward strand.
CATGACGTGCGCTCATAGACCCTTCTTCAGGGGCGGTATCCTGGGATGATGTTTCAATTGTATCACACCGGTCTGGAGAACGGTAGCCTTCCCCTCCCACCTCTGGTACAATACTCGCAACCCGATGCACTGCCCGGGTCAGCACTCTGGGTAGCATTCTGAATGGATACAGAAAGGGATAGAAGAATCATGGCTGAGATGATACCCCCACCCGCTGCCAACGAAGCCTCGCCCCCCTCCCCACCTGCACCCGCGCCCACGCCCGCGCCCATCTCGCAGCGGCGGCCCGACTGGATGAAGGTGCAGGCCCCCACCGGCGAGAACCACGCCGACCTGGTCCGGCTGATGCGCGGACTGCACCTCCATACCGTCTGCGAAGAAGCCCGCTGCCCCAACATTGGCGAGTGCTGGAACCACCGCACCGCCACCTTCCTGCTGCTCGGCGATATCTGCACCCGCGGCTGCCGTTTCTGCGCCATCAGCAAGGGCAAACCGCAACCCCTGGACGAAGACGAGCCAGAGCATGTGGCGCAGGCGGTGGCTTCCCTGAACCTCCGTCACGCGGTCCTCACCTCGGTCAACCGCGACGACCTGCCCGACGGGGGAGCGCATATCTTTGCCCGCAGCATCCGCCGCATCCGCGACCACCTCCCCACCTGCAAGGTCGAGGTGCTCATCCCCGATTTCGACGGCAACCGTCAGGCGCTTGACCTGGTGCTGGACGAGCGCCCGGACGTGCTGAACCACAACATCGAAACGGTTCCGCGCATCTTCCCCCGCTTCCGCCCGAAGGCCACGTTTGCCCGCAGCGTCGAACTGCTGGCACACGCCCGGCAAACCTCCCCCGACCTCATCACCAAGAGCGGTATCATGGTCGGGGCC
>DAOTUF010000359.1:0-3986 GCA_034437495.1 Chloroflexaceae bacterium
GGACGTAAAGTACGCCTGTGGACTGCGTGTCAGACGTTCGCTTGAGAGCGCCGTGCAGGACGAAGCAGGAATTTCGGAAATGGACAAAGCGTACGTTCGAGTACTTTTGAACACGGAGAAAGTAGCAGGGTTTCAATGGCAATCCAGAAGACGGAATACATCTGGTGGAATGGTGAGTTGGTGGAATGGGACCGCGTGACCGTGCATGTGATGGCCCACGTGGTGCATTATGGGACCAGTTTCTTTGAGGGTATCCGCTGTTACGAGACGCCGCGGGGTACCGCCGTTTTTCGGCTGACCCCCCACATCCGGCGGTTGTTTGATTCGGCCAAAATCTACCGCACCGAGGTGCCCTATTCGCAGGAGCGGATCGTGTCGGCAGTGAAGGAGACGGTCCGCGCCAACCGGCTGCGGTCTGGCTACATTCGCCCGGTGGTCTACCGCGGCTACGGCAGCATCGGCGTGGACCCGACCGCCTGCCCGATTGAGGTGGCGATTGCGACCATCGAATGGGGGAAATACCTGGGAGCCGAGGCGATGGAGCAGGGGGTGGACGTGTGCGTGTCCTCATGGAACCGCTTCGCCCCCAACACCCTGCCCTCCCTATCGAAAGCTGCGGGCAACTACCTGAACTCGCAGCTCGTCAAGCTCGAAGCGCTGCGCCACGGCTACAGCGAGGGGATAGCCCTGGACCCGCAGGGGTTTGTCAGCGAGGGCAGCGGCGAAAACCTGTTTATCGTGCGGGACGGAGTGGTGATGACCCCTCCGCTCAGTTCGTCCATTCTCGAAGGGATTACGCGGGATGCGGTGGTGCATCTGCTTGGCGATATGGGGGTCGAAGTGCGAGAACAGACCATCCCCCGCGAATACCTCTACATTGCCGATGAGCTGTTCTTTACGGGCACGGCAGCCGAAATCACCCCGGTGCGTTCGGTGGACGGTATCCCGGTGGGCAGTGGGAAGCGGGGTCCCGTGACCGAGGAGGTGCAGTCACGCTTCTTCGGGGTGGTGCAGGGCGAGCGCGAGGACACCTATGGCTGGCTGGAATATATTGCCGAATAGGTATTGCATCGCGCCCGGTCATTCGCTATAATGGGGTCTACGGTAGTTTCTCCTGGTTTCTCCGGTCCCGCACCTCCGGAAGCGAAGCCTCCCGCAGGCGCGGAACCCGGGGAGGGAACCGGACGACCACCAGGAAGAACCAGGAAAACGCGCAGGACCAGGAAAAGGTCCCCGAAAGGCGTCCCTGCCCGACCGCGCAGCAGTCGGGGTTCCCGTATCCGGACGAAGACCGCGGTTAGCGGGTCTTGTACATCGTTCGTAAGTGACTGGTGCAGACTTTGATCTGCCGGGGCTTGCCGTTCTCGTCAAGAATCGTCACTTTTTGAATATTGGGACGCCAGACTTTGCGGGTGCGCCGCTTGGAGTGGCTGACGTTATGCCCGAATGAGGGGCCTTTTCCTGTGATTTGACATTTTGCCATGAATAACACCTCACAATTCACATGGTTTCAGGAACCTGGAACTGGAACAACCAGTTCGACACCGTGTTGAGTGTACCATGGCTAACAGGCTTTGGCAAACGGAATGCATCGCAATGGGGGACCGTGGTGAGTGGTATTAAGATTGTGACAGACAGCGCGGCTGATATTCCAGCAGAGCTGGCAGAAGAGCTAGGGATTGAAGTTGTCCCACTGCTCATCCACATAGATGGGCATGTTTACCGGGCCAATGTAGATCTTTCGACCGAGCAATTCTATTTGCAGATTCAGGATGGGGTCCAGAAGTTTGCCGCGTCATCCCCTTCTCCGGTCATCTTCGAACACCTCTACCGCCGCCTGGCGGTTGAATATGACCATGTGTTTTCCATTCATCTCAGCAGTCGGTTGGGCGAGGTCTACCGGTCGGCTATCCAGGCCTGCGCCAAGCTCCCGGCCTCGCTGACCCGCATCGAACTCATCGACAGTAAGTCCGCTTCGATGGGGATGGGGATTGTGGTGCTGGCTGCGGCCCAGGCCGCGCGGGACGGAGCATCGCCGGGCGAGATTCGGCACCTGATCAACGCGATGATGCAGCACACGCATGTCGTCTTCTTCGTGGATACGATGGAGTTTCTGGAGCACAGCGGCAAGCTCTCGCTGGCATCGTCGGTGGTCAGTTCGATGCACCGCATCAAACCGCTGATGATTCTCGATGATGGGGAGATTGTGCCCTATGAGCGCACCCGTACGCGGGCAAAGGCGATAGAGGGCCTGTATACCTTTATCGAAGACTTTCCGCAGGTGCAGGATGTGACGGTGCTCTACGCCACCACCCCGGAGGACGTGGAAAAGCTGCTCGACAAGGTGGAACCAGTGTTCCCCCGCGAACGGGTGCAGATTGCCCAGTTTGGCCCGAGCACGGCCATCCACCTGGGGCCGGGGGCGATGGGCATTGCGGTCTTTGAAGGGATTGAGGATGAACGACTTCAGGAGTTGGGAGGACCAGTCTTATCATAAGGTGCGATACCTTGAAATCAGTTATAGAGGGAATGAACTCAGTGCAAAAACACTACCTTGGTTTTTTGAAACAGCTGCTCGCCACCCCCGGACCATCGGGAGAGGAGGCCGTCGTCGCACGGCTCTGGCGAGATGAAGCGCGGTCTTTTTCGGATAAGGTGGAAGTGGACGTCCGCGGAAACAGCTTTGCGCTGCTGGAGGGCACCGGCCCGCGGGTGCTTCTGGCCGGCCACATTGACGAAATCGGCCTGATGATTACCTACATCGATGACGAGGGCTACCTCTACTTCCAGACCATCGGGGGGTGGGATGCCCAGGTGCTCGTGGGGCAGCGGGTGCGTCTGTCGGGCAACCAGGGCGATGTCATCGGGGTGATAGGCAAGAAGCCCATTCACCTGATCAAGAGCGACGAGCAGGATACCGCCAGCAAAGTCAAAGATCTGTGGATTGATATCGGGGCGAAGACCAGCGACGAGGCCCGGGAACGGGTGCAGGTCGGGAGCGTGGGCGTGATTGACGGGCCACCCTACGAACTGCCCAATGGACGAATCATCAGCCGGAGCCTGGACAACCGTATCGGGGCGTTCATTGTGCTGGAGGCGCTGCGGCGTTTGTCTGCCGACCGCCCGATGGCCAGTGTCGCGGCTGTGGCCACCACCGACGAAGAGATCAGTTCGGCGGGAGCGATGGTGGCGACCTTCAGCTTCGACCCGCACGTTGCGCTGGTGGTAGATGTCACGACCGCGACGGACCACCCGAACTCCAACAAGAAGGAAGATGGCGATGTCAAGCTCGGGGGCGGGCCGGTGTTGTCGCGGGGGGCCGCCAACAGTTTGCTGGTCTACCAACGGCTGCGGGAGGTAGCCGAGCGCGAAGGTATCGCCTACAGTGTCCAGGTGACGCCGCGCAGCACCGGCACCGATGCCGACGTCATTCACATGGCCCGCCGCGGGGTCGCAACCGCCATCATCAGCATTCCCAACCGCTATATGCACACCCCCAACGAGATGGTGGATATGGCCGATGTGGAGGGAGCCATTCAGTTGATTGTGGCATTTGTGCGCTCGCTGCGCACCGAGACGGAGTTTGTCTACCAGGCATAGGCCGTGCGGAGGCAGGTTGTGGGGGAGGGCCAGGCAGAAGATGGCCCTCCCCCCGCCCGGAAGGACCATTGTTGGAAGCGACCGGGTATGGTACGATGGAGATGGAGAGGATGATGGTTCACTGGTTGGGAAGAGGAACAACCAGCGAGATAGGAGCAAACAGGGCAGATGCCGCAGCGAGAATGGTTCTGGCCGCTCAGTGTGGTGGTGGTGGGGTTGGTCGTGGTGGGGTTGGTGCTGGCCGAACCAGCCGCCTCCCCCCACGCGGCCCCCGCGTCGGAAATCGCTCCTGTCACGACTACGCCCCTCTTTCTCGCCCAGACTCAGACGGCCACCCCTACCTACCCCCCCCCGACCGAAACGAGAACCCCCCGACCCACTTCAAC
>DAOTUF010000360.1:0-3822 GCA_034437495.1 Chloroflexaceae bacterium
GCAGCACGAAGATATCGCTGCCAAACCACGCCGCCGCAAACCCGAGCAGGCCAATCAGGGACAGCCCGGCCAGATTGCTCAGCAGCGTCTCGTTGGATTCGGCAAGTGCTACCGAGGTGGGAATGCTGACCAGCACATAGGCTCCCTCAACCCGGTCGCTGAGCGGGGCAAACCCGAACAATCGCGCCTGCCCCTCCTCGTCGTCCCACTCCCGCACCCCGCTTTCCTGCTCCAGCACGGTGGCGAGCAGCTCCCTGTCAGGAAAGGGTTGACCAAGCCACTGCGATGGTTCGGGAGAACGCGCCAGAATGGTGCCCTGCTGGTCTACCACGCTGATGACCATGCCCGGCTCGTCGGTCATCTCGGCAAGGCGCTGACTGAGCCATTCGAGTCCCAAGCCGGCAAGAACGAACGTCTCGATGTCACCGCCGTTTTCGCCTCCCTCCCCCCCGTCTGCCTCGTCCCCATCACCGATAATCGGATAGACCAGCGCTATCACCGGCTTGCCCGTGTTGGGTCCAAGCTCGTAGTCTCCGAAGGTGAACCGCCTCCGCTCGACGGCCCGCCGAAACCACGCCCGGTCTGCGGCAGACTCCGACCCGCCCGTGAGCGGAATAGACGAACAAACGGTATACCCTTCGCGGTCAATGGCCATGAGCGCGGTATACGAGGTGTATTCGGCGTGGAGCGTTTCCAGCAGGTCGTTGCACCGGCTGGTCCGTTGGCTGCGCACGTCGGGAAACTGCGCCAGGGTGATGAGCAACTGGCGGGTGGCCTCGATGTACTGGTCCTGCTCGTCCGACACCGACCGCGCCAGTTCCAGCGCTTCGTTTCGGGCTTTTTCTGCGGCCCGCTGGCGCTGGCTCAGCGATGTCCAGAGCGTCAGGGCTACTGACGGCAGCACCGCAAGCAGCACCAGCAAGATCAGCCGGGTCCGCAGCCCATAGAGAGAGAACCATGGTAGGGTCCGGGTTGGTTGTTGCATATCTCCTGACAGCCTCTTTCTCCTCGTGAGGTTTCCATCCTCTTTATCCTGAATGGTCCACATATCGTCTATCGTCTCATCAGCGGGAGGTAGACGGTCCGGCCCCCCGCGCCAGTGGCCGAAGCAACTTCCACGTTGTCAATGACCCACCCCTTGTCTGAAGCCGCCTGGTCTACGTCCAGACTGAAGCGCAGACGGACCGTCCCGCGGTACTCGCTCAGGTCAATCGCCACATCCTCCCAGGCCACGTCCGTCCACTCCTCCGATTCCTCCTCCTGAAGCTGCGCCGAGGGGTCGAAGGGGCCGCCGCCGCGATAGGACGCCAGTACTTCCCAGGTCGCTCCATCATCGGTCGAAAGCTCCACACGCCCGATATCCTCGTGCTCACCGTGTTCGCCAGCCCGCGCAAAGACATACTCATGGCGGAAGCGCAGCGTCGGGCTGACCACCCCATCCAGATTGAAGGGAATGGAGGTGATGGCGGTCAGGCGGTGGTCCTCGGGGGGGATGGCGTTCTTGTAGCCCCAATCCGGGCTGTCGGTCATTGCTTCCTCGCCGCCGGGGAGCACCACAATGTCCCAATCGCCGCTGCGTTCCCATCGGCTGCTCCCGCTCTCAAAGGAGTCGTAGAACCGGGCGGAGGAGTACCGGTAGAGCGCAAAGGGCTGCGAGGTCTGAGCCACCCCCCCATCGCCATTTTCGACCACCACCTCGTACGCATCGGGGGTCAGCCCGGCGGGGACTTCTGCGGTGATATGGTCGGGGCTGGACGATGTGACCGTGAGCGAATAGGCTGAAGTTTGACTCACCAGCCGCACGTGGACCGGCGCGAGGAAGTCCTGCCCGCTTATCTCCAGGCTTTGCGTGGCCCGGTTGGTCGTCGCTGCGGGGGAGGAGGCAGTCACGTTGGGCGTAGTGACCCCGGCCATCAGCGCATAGATGCCTTTGCCCTGCCCCGGGGCCGCGGCCAGGTTCGACTCGGCGTCCCGCACGGTGTCCAGGGCATGCCACCACTCTCCGTCCCAGAAATGGACCGTCAGGCTGGCTTCATCCACGTTAGCCACCAGTACATCGTTGCTGAGATACTGGAAGCTGACCGAGCCGGTCACTATCGGGGTGCCCGGCGAGGCCACAATGTTGTAGCTGTTGCCGATGACCGTCTTGCCCGGCGGCAGCGAAGGAAGGTCGGCCATGCTCTGGATGGTGTAGAACTCCCCCTCGGCAAATGTCACCTCGTCGGGCGTGAAGAAGATCATCTGCCCGTCGGGGGACATCAGCGGCGCGTGGCTGCGGTAGCTGGTCGAACTGCGCTGCGCCAAGGGGTTTTTCGAGCCGCGGTAGGCATAGCTGCGCTGAGTGGAGGGGTTTTTCGAGCCGCGATAGGCATAGCTGCGCTGCGCCGAAGGATTCTTCGAGCCGCGATAGGCATAGCTGCGCTGCGCGGAGGGGTTTTTCGGGCCGCGGTAGGCCGGGTTCCCCCCGATGGAGTAGGCGACTATCGTCTCGCGGCGCGGGTCGTTCTCTTCGGCGGTTTCTTGCACCCACACCTGGAGCAACCCCTCCAGCGCCGGCGTGTCGAGCACGATGGTCCCGCTGTAGACGCCGTTCGCCTCTGCCAGCGTCAGCACCTCCTCCGCATAGCTATCCTGGGGGTAGAGCTGCGCCCGCACCTCCAACCCCGAGGGGAGATTGCTGACCAGCAGGTCCATCGTGGCCGACGTGACCGGACTCATCTGGATGACCGGCGTCCAGGTTGCGTCATATTCCAGGAAGAGCCGGTCGTCGCCGGTCTCCACGATTTCGCAGCCATAGTGCTGGCGGGAGGTGTCGAAAATGCACAGGCGGTCGCCGGGCCGGATACCCTGGGCGACCAGCCGGTTTTGTCCACCGGTCGCGTTCCCCAGGTCAATGACGTACCCATCGCGCAGCAGGTACGCCTGTGCATCGCTCGAACTCACCCCCCCGTCTTCATAGTCCAGGTAGAAGGTCGGGTCTTCGAGTGTGTCCGTCGGGGTGAGGGGCGAAACCACCTCGACCGTGGTCAGGTCAAAGGGCATCACCCCGGGGCCAGCGTTGGGCGTGGCTGGTTCGTACAGCGAGGGGTACCACAGCGTGATAGTCTCCCACTCGTCGCGTTCGAGCGTCTGGGCCGACAGGGTTTGCGCACAGTTCTGCTGCCAGTGGGCATCATCGGCAATAAACTCGGTATTGGCGGGGTCGGTGTAGACATCGCCCATGGCGCTGCCCGTGCAGGTGTCAACTGACACCAGGAAATCGTTCTCGTCAATCCCCAGATAGACATCATCGAGGTAGAGCAGGTAGTGACTCAGTTCGTGCGCCAGCGTCACGGCCCAGTCGTCGCCCAGGTTTTGCCCGGGCGTGCCATAGCGGTTCCAGGTTGACCCCATCACCAGTTGGCCAGGGTCATAGAAGATATCAGCGTGTTGTGGGTCAACCGTGGTGGTGATGACAATGCCGCCCTGGTAGGCGTAGGGGCGCAGGCGATTGTTCGAGCGCACCACCACATGGGCAACATCCCAGTTTTCGAAGTCCTGGGTCACGAGGATATCGCCAAGCGCCACCTGCCCATTGGTGAAATCGTAGAGGTAGCGCGAGGCTCGCTTGATATTAAACACCAGTTCTTCCAGGTAGGCGGGGTTGTTGCTGGCATCCCATTCGAGCACCACCGCGAGGTCAAAGAGCACCAGCGGGTTGTCCTCAGAGATGATGAGGTTCTGCACCCCCGCGCCAGACACGGTGAAGGTATCAAGTCCCACCTCGCCCGGTTGTCCATTCGTGTGGTAGAGCACGTGGGTATCGGTCACGACCGCGGGGGC
>DAOTUF010000361.1:0-1505 GCA_034437495.1 Chloroflexaceae bacterium
GCCCCCGCCGTGGTGTCTCCTCCCTCCCTGAAACAGGCGGCAGCGGGGGGGCATGCGGGGCTTTTTCGTCCCGGGAAGGTGTTCGGTGGAGGGGGGGGGTGCTCTTTGGGGGAGGGGGAAGCTGGCCAAGCGGGGTCACGACCACACGCTCCGACGGTATCAAGCCAGTCTGGAGCAACTCATCCCGCATGTAGCGGCTGCGGGCCATCGCATAGTCCGCATATCGCACCAGGTTGCGGGAACGCTGCCCCTGCACCTGGTTTCGGTAGCCGGGGTTCTCCGCTCCCCACAGTTCTGGCGGCGTCACCCCGTGGTAGTCGAACACCACCGTCCCGCGGGCCAGTGTGATGAGTTCGCAGAGTTCATAGGAGGTCGAGTAGGTCACTATCACCAGGTCCGACAGCAGGAAGTGCTCAACAGCCCACCGCACCTCGGGGGCCGGCGCTCGAACGTCGGCAAGCCGCAGCGACACCGCAGCGCGGCGGACATCCAGCGGCAGCCGGGCGTCCAGGTGCTCCACCAGCAGCAGCGGTTCGTAGCCGGCCTGCCGTAGCGCCTCAAGTTCAGCAACCAGGTGATTCCCGATAGCATCGTAGCGCACGCAGTTGCCATTGACCACCGTGGCCCGCGGCACGGAGCAAAGCTGGTAGGTGAGGGGCAGCACGAGAGGCGGGACCTGCTGGTGAGAGAACCACGTCACCCCTTCTTCTACCAGGTCGGGCACAAGCTGATATTCCCCCGGTGCAGGCGGTGAGTCAACGCGCATTTCAACTGTGACCCGCATCCCCGGCGCGACGGGGGTCGGCAGGTCGGTGCGGAGACCGTCCCAGACCACCGTCTGCCCGTGCGAGTCAAGCCAGTGGTAGCCCAGGCGGACCGGGTGCTGCCCGGTGGTGAGCCAGGGAAGCGGGCCGGGGTTGGTCAACTCGATGGGGAGCACCAGCGGCAGACCATACCAGGCTTGTCGGGGAGGGGGGCTGAGCAACCGATAGGACGCACGGTATAGGGAACGGGATGGGTAGGGCATCAGAGAAAACAAACAATCAAGAAACGGACAGATGGGCAAACGTCAGGCTCGCGCTTTGTTCCCCGCATTGTATCACACCTGGGGTCTCCCCAACCGGTGACCACGACTCGGGACAAAAGTACTGTCAGACCGGCGGAACCGGCGGAAAAGGGCACGGGAGTGACCGGAAGACGCACTTTTGCCGTGCTCTCAGCCGGGCACAGGGGACGGAAATACCAACGATAACCCATCGTAGTGGCCTGAAATGACCTGAAGGGACTTGACATTCTCTCTCATGCGGGTATCATAGTTAATGATCAGTATAAGTTGTCAACGACCACCCGCTGAAGCGGGTGGCTTGTGAAGCGCAAGCCGACGTTGACCAGTTCGCCCGCAAGGGCAGTCGATAGGGAGGTCACGAGACCCTGGGGTGCGTTGCCAGCTCCAGGCCCGCTCGCTGGTCGTTAACCAGGTAGACGGTCTCTGCCCGTGCGGTCAG
>DAOTUF010000362.1:0-5911 GCA_034437495.1 Chloroflexaceae bacterium
GTGCTGATAGCCCACTCCGGAGGTCTCGGTTTCGGGGTGGGCTATCAGCACGGGGTGGTCGTTGAAGGGGATGGCCTGTTGCAGGGACATCGGGGGGGAGACCTGCACGGTGGTTTGCCCTAGCCGGAACATCACATATCCAAACCCGACCAGGAGCAAGAAGAGCAAGAGCACCAGCACCGGCCCCGAAACCGGCAGGCGGAGCGTGCGCGAGGAGGGTTCCAACTCCTCGCTGCGCTCTCTGGCTGGCCTCCGAAAGAGACCGGTCAGACCCGCCAGCGGGCCGGCAGAAGGGGAGGATTTCTTTTTCTCGCTTCCCTTGCGGCGACCGCCACCACTCCGGATAGACGATGCCTGCTCTATCTCATCGTCGGTCAGCACGATGTCTTCCGGGCGTATCCGCCGCTGCGGTTGGGTCGGGGCCCCGTGGCTGCTCGAAACCCGGTTCCCCCCCCGCGCAGGCGAAGACGAAGTGCCGGCCATTGCCGCACTCAGGTCGTCAAGCTCATCAACGAAGGGGTCGTAGTCGTCGGGAGGGGCGGGGTGTTCCCCGGCCATCACCGCGCTCAGGTCGTCAAGCTCATCGGCAAAGGCATCATGCACATCGGAGGTCTGAGCGCGTCCGGCCCACATATCCCCCAGGTTGTTGAGTTCGTCGGCAAAGGGATCATAGGCGGCCTCTGAGGGAGGAGGGGGAGGGGGTGGTTCACGCCCGGCGGGGGCTTCCACCTCCGGGGACAGGAAGGGCGCAGCAGGCGATGGCGCAGCCACCAGTTCGCGCCGGTCGAACGGCTCGGGAACGCGGACCCGGGCCCCTTCCACGATAATCGTTTCAAAGGCAAACGAGCGGGCTACCTCGATAGTCTTTTCGTCGGATGAGATGACCATCACGGCAATCCGGTCTGGCTCGCAGGAGCGCTTGAGGGCATCGCAGGTGTGTCGGGAATGCAGCAGGGTGATGCCATCGGGAACCAGGAGTTGGACCGTCGGGACGCTAGCCTCGTGTACCCTGCTAATGACGGTATCGATGTTGTCATCGGGCAGGACCATCATGACCGTTGATTCATCGTCTTCCATGTCCATAGGAAGCCTCCGTGTGAAATTTTCAGTGAGATTCATATATTCAGGTCAGGGTTTCGTCTCTTCCCCGCGGTGCTGAGCCGCCACAAACTCGGCGGCCCGGGTCAGGGCTTCATCCAGTTTTTGCACCTCGCGCCCACCGGCCTGGGCCATGTCGGGGCGTCCGCCGCCGCCACCGCCCACCACCTGCGCGAGGGAGCGCACCAGGTTGCCCGCGTGGTAGCCCTGCCGAACCAGGTCGGGGGTAATCATGGCAATCATCTGGGGCTTGTCTCCCACCACCGTGCCTAGAACGACGATACCGCTGCCAAGCTTGTCGCGGAGCCAGTCGCCCATCTCGCGCAGGCGGGTGGGGTCGGGAGCTTCGACCCGGGCCACCAGCAGGGGCACCCCGTTCTGGTGCTGCACCCGGGTCAGCAGTTCGTGCAGGGTGTGGCGCATGGTCTGCGATTGGAGCGCTTCAAGTTCAGACTGGCGCTGCTTGTGCTCTCCCAGGAGCGCCCGCACCCGCTCCACGACGCTGGTCGCAGGCACGCCCAGGGAGGCGGCAATATCGTTGAGCAGCGCAACCTGATGTTCTATCCAGGCTTCGGAACTGCGCCCGGTCAGCACTTCGATGCGCCGCAGGCCACTGCCGATGCTGCTCTCGTTGATAATGCGAACGAAGCCGATTTCGCCCGTGTGTGAGACGTGGCATCCCCCACAGAGTTCAATGGAGTCGCGGGTGGCAATCGGTTCGCCCTCGCGCTCCGGGGCAGGTCCGCGGGCCGTATGGACGTATCGCACCCGGTCGCCATACTTTTCGCCAAACAGGGCCGTCGCACCCATATCGAGCGCATCTTGATAGCCCGTTATCCCCCAGGTGACGGTTCCGTTGGCGCGGACCCACGCATTCAGGCGGTGCTCAATCTCCTTCACCTGCTCGGGGGTGAGCGAGCGGGGGTGGGCAAAGTCGAAGCGCATACGGTCGGGAGCAACGAGGGAGCCGGACTGGGTGGCGTGTTCGCCGAGCATATCGCGCAGGATGCGGTGGAGCAGGTGTGTCACGGTGTGGTTGCGCTCGATATCCGCCCGCCGCAGCGCATCCACCCGCGCGGTCACAGTTTCGTGCTGCGAAAGGGTTCCCGCTTCGACCACCCCTTCGTGGACGGTCATACCCGGAACTGGCTGCTGCGTATCGGTGATGCGGACCCGGCCCTCCGGCCCCTCCAGCACACCCATATCGCCAACCTGCCCACCGGATTCGGCGTAGAAGGGGGTCGTATCAAGCACGACCTGGACCGTCTGCCCGGCCTGCGCGGTACGCACATCGTCGCTGCCGACGACCAGCGCCAGCACGCGGCTCTCTGTGGTGAGCGTGGTATAGCCGACAAACTCGGTCGGGGGGAGGTTGCGGTCGGCCCAGATTTCGATATCCCGTTCGCCTTTGAAGCGGGCCGCGGCCCGCGAACGGGTGCGTTGCTCTTCGAGCGCAGCTTCGAAGCCCGTTTCGTCAACGGTCATGCCGTGCCCTTCGGCAATCTTTTGCGTCAGGTCGAGCGGGAAGCCGTCGGTATCTTTGAGGCGGAAGGCTTCGCCGCCGGGGATGACCGTGCTTCCGCTGGTTTTCACGTCCTCGATAATGGCTCCGAGCTTGACCAGTCCGCTGGAGAGGGTGCGGAGAAACTGTTGCTCTTCGGCGTTGGTGGTTTCGAGGATGAAGTCCCGACGCTGGCGCAGTTCTGGGTAGGCTTCTTGCATCTGCTGGATAACGGTGTCTACGACTTCGGCCAGGAAGGGGCGCTCAAAGCCGATGGTGCGGCCCTGGTAGGCTGCGCGGCGCAGGATACGCCGCAGCACGTAGGAACGACCGCTGTTGCCCGGCAACACGCCGTCGGCTATGAGGAAGGCAATCGCACGGCTGTGGTCGGCCACGGCGCGGTAGGGCGCGAAGTGGGCGCGGTAGTGCTGCTCGTCGCGGTTGAGCAGGGCCATGGTGCGGGCAATGATGGGGGTGAAGACATCGGTTTCGTAGGTCGAATGGACCCCCTGCATCACCATGGCCAACCGCTCCAGACCCATCCCGGTGTCTACCGAGGGGCGGGGGAGGGGCTGCATGGTGCTGCGCTCAAACTGCATAAACACCAGGTTCCAGATTTCGACGTAGTCCGGGTCGTCGCTGTTGACGCCTTCAGGCCGCATGCTGGCGGGGTCGTCGCCAATGTACATGGTGATTTCGGAGCAGGGGCCGCAGGGTCCGGTGTCGGCCATCACCCAGAAATTGTCCTTTTCCCCGAATCGGAGCACGCGGTCGGGGGAGGCCCCGGCCTCTACCCACAGGCGGGCCGCTTCTTCGTCGGCAGGCACCTGGTCATTGCCCTGAAACACCGTAAACCACAACCGTTCAACGGGGAGCTGAAGGTCTTCGGTCAGGAGCTTCCAGGCAAAGGTGATGGCGTCGGCCTTGAAGTAGTCGCCAAAGGAGAAATTGCCGAGCATTTCAAAGAAGGTGTGGTGACGGGGAGAGGGACCGACTTCTTCCAGGTCGTTGTGCTTGCCAGAGACCCGCAAACACTTCTGGGAGGTGGTGGCTCGGGCGTAGGGTCGCTGCTCAAGCCCGAGAAAGAGGTTTTTGAACTGCACCATCCCGGCGTTGGTAAAGAGCAAGGTCGGGTCGTCGGCGACCACAAGGGACGAACTGGGAACGATGGTATGTGCGTGGCGCTGAAAAAAGGTGAGATAGGTGTGACGAATGTGCGCAGCCGTGAGTTTTTGCATGGGTTTGACATTTTCCGGTTCAGGTCTTGCTTTTCCTGCATGGTGGTATTTCCCGTGGGGGTGGTGGCGTCCGAAGGCGGCAATTCTCCCCCTATCAGCCTTTATTATAGCACAGCTTATGCGTGCTCTGAAGGGGGGCGCGGGGAGGTTGAAAGGGGGTTTCTGCCTGGTCTGGCACGCGAACCCCCCGGAAAAACCCCTTGACGCCCTCCCCGCTATCGTCTATCCTTACATCATAGGCATAAGGTCACGAGACCGCGGTTTCAAGAATAAGGGGGGGATAACTTATGAATATCGCAACGATTGAAGATGTGCGTATGGCCCTGAGCGGGCAGCGCTACATTGCCAGCAGTGATATCTGTACCGCCGTTTTCCTGGCTGGTCGGCTTGGCAAGCCCCTGCTGATTGAAGGCCCCGCCGGCGTGGGCAAGACCGAACTGGCGAAGGTCTGGGCCGGAGCCACCGGGCATGAGCTTATTCGCTTGCAGTGCTACGAAGGGTTGGACGAGGCCAAGGCCCTTTACGAGTGGGAATATTCCAAGCAGCTGCTCTATACCCAGTTGCTCCGGGACAAACTGGCCGAGGTGCTCAGCAGCGCCGCTTCGCTCCGCGAGGCCGCAGACCGGCTGGCCGGGGAAGAAGATATCTTCTTTTCCGAACGCTTTCTCCTCCCCCGCCCGCTGCTGCGGGCCATCACCAGCGACGCGCCGGTCGTCCTGCTGATTGATGAAATCGATCGCGCCGATGCCGAGTTTGAAGCCTTTCTGCTCGAAGTGTTGAGCGATTTTCAGGTCAGCGTCCCCGAACTGGGCACCCTCACCGCCCGCCACGTGCCCACCGTCATCCTCACCAGCAACAACACCCGCGAAATCAGCGAAGCGCTCAAGCGGCGCTGCCTCTACCTCTTCATCGACTACCCCGACCTGGATGAGGAACTCCGCATTGTTCAGCTCAAGGTTCCCGCGCTGGCTCCGCAGCTTGCTCGCCAGGCCATCGAATTTGTGCAGCAGTTGCGCACGCTCGACCTGAAGAAGCACCCGAGCGTCAGCGAGACACTGGACTGGGCCCGGGCGCTGGTCGAACTCAACGCCCGCTCCCTCGACCGCAAAACGCTGGAAGACACCCTCAGCGTGCTGCTCAAATATGAAAGCGACTTGCAGCGGGCAGAGCGGGCCATGCAGGGGCCGCCCCCCGGTCGGACCCTGTACGGCGACGTTTGAGCGCAGTGACGCACCCTTCCAGAACAGAAAGCAGAACGTGAGGAGGTGAGGTATGGACCAGCGGATTGTTGAGTTTATCACCGGCCTGCGGGCAGCAGGCGTCCGTATCAGCGTGGCCGAAAGCATTGACGCGCTGCGGGCCATGGAGCATATCAGCATTGGCGAACGGGACCTCTTCCGTGCGGCCCTGCAAGCCGCGCTTATCAAAGAAGCCCACGACCGCCCGGTGTTCCAGGACCTCTTCTCGCGCTATTTTGGCCTCGAAGAGCTGCCGTCCATGCAGCAGCCCGGCGGTGGTTCTCTGAGCGCGGAAGAACAACAGATGTTCCAGCAGATGCTTCAACACATGCTGGAGCACCTGTCGCCAGAGCAACTGGCGCAACTCTTCGAGGCGATGATGTCCGGGCAGCGCCTCCGTCAGGAGCACATCAGCCAGATGCTCCCCCAGGCTATGGCCCTCCTCCACCAACTCCTGCCCATGTCCCACCCGTCCCCCCAGGCGCAGGCGTGGATGGTCCAATACGCCCTCCAGACCGTGCCCTTCGACCATCTGGCGCAAGCCCTGGAGCAGATGCTTGACCAGTTGCGCGAGGCCGGGATGAGCGAGGAGTCCCTCCAGGACATTGAGCAGGCCGCCCACGAGAATATGGCTGCTCTGGCAGAGCAGATTGCGCAGGAAATCGGACGGATCATGCGCGAACAGATGCGGCAGCAGCCGGGAACCCCCCGCCCTTCCTCCCGTGACATCATGGACCGGCCCTTCGAGAGCCTGTCCCGCCGCGAGATAGAAGAACTGCACCAGGTGGTGACGCGGTTGGCTGCGCGGCTCCGCTCCCGTGCGGCCCTGCGCCAGC
>DAOTUF010000363.1:0-14041 GCA_034437495.1 Chloroflexaceae bacterium
GCTGCCGCCGCACCTCGCACAGCAGGGCATTGACCGCTGCATCGGGGAGGAAGCGTGGGCCTTCGGGTTCTTGCGCTACGGGCCGGATGTCCGCGACCACGTTTTCGGTCATCCACCCCTGCTGCACGCAATAGGCGCAGAAGCCCCGCAGCGACGCGAGCGCCCGATTGATACTGGCCGGGGCGGCGGCTTGCGGGGCTTCCTGGCGATAGGACATCCAGGTGAGCACATCGGCTGTGCGGAGCAGGGCCGGGTCAAAGGCGCGGTGGGTATGCGCCTCCCACCAGGTCACGAACTGGCGCAGGTCGCCCATGGTGGCCGTGCGGGTACGCGAGGCGCGTTGTTTGGTATCGAGGTGGGCCCGATAGGACTCCAGGGCCGACGGTTCCGCATTATACGACACGAGAATGCTCCTTCATGACACCGTTGATCTGCGTATTATGTAGCTTTCCACAAAGTTTGAAAACTGAACCACAAAGTTTGAAACGGCTATTTCACAAAGTTTGAAAAACGGTTGAGCGCCTGATAGCCTGGGCAAAGCAAAGCGAAAAGCAGCCGAGCTACTCCTTCAAACGTTGTGGAATAAAAACAGGGTTTTGCCAAACTTTCTGGAATAGCCGTTTCAAACTTTGTGGAATAAGAACGGTGGAATGGGGCAAAACAGGGCATGATTTTTCAAACTTTGTGGAAAGCTACATACGAGGCATAACGCTCGGACAAATCGGAGACGCCCAGATCGGTGACGAGGGATGCGATACGGTGCAGCAGGTGTTCTTCCGTTTGTTCCGCCTGCGCCACGAGCGACTCCAGGAGTTCCACCGGGTCGGTCTGCCGCGTGGTACTCAGGGATTGCAGGCGACGATAGAGTTCATCGGGAATATGCAGGGGAACCAGTGATTGATTACTCATAAACAGTGACCTCCTGGGAATGCGCGGGTATTGCGGCTATTGTACCATAGTTCTGATGGGTAGATAGGGCAAGGACGTTCCTTGGATACGAACCCCTTGTTGTCGCCGGTGCCAGCGGTCGTCGGTTGACCCTGTGAATATCAGAGAATGTAAGGACACATCACGAATATCTAGAGAATCAAGGCGCATTTGTGCCCGCACTTGTGTGTATAATAAACAGAGAAGAAAAAAGCACACTGCAAGCTCCTATATTTCGTCGCTATGACACCATCGCGTACCACAACACCGCTTGGGCAACGCATCCAACGCATTTTGCTGGAACGCAAAGGCGAACCGGTTTCGCTGCTTGAGCTTCAAACCATACTCCGGAGGCAAGGGCAACGTATCAACCCGGAACGCCTGCGGTCTGTGTTGTCCGACACCAACGTTTTTACGGCCCTACCAGAGCAACGCTACGTCCTGCGTGACCAGTTTGAGCCGGAGCATCCCTCCTCTGAACCGACCGCAGCACGGCCCCCGCTTTTCCTGCCCAATTTGCCCAAAGCCCAGAAAACCTACATGGTTCTCGATCTTGAAACCAGTGGACTTGACCCGGCCAAAGACCAGATCATCCAGATTGCGGCCCTCCTGGTAGAAGACAATACCCCGACCACCCTCCGCTCCTGGTATGTCCAGTGTGCCGCCGAACGCCTGCCCCCCGCACTGCGGAGAACCTTGCACCTCACCGAAGAACTGGTCAAGCGCATCACCACATCCCCTCCTATTGATGACATCTGGCCGGAAGTGCGAGCGTTCCTCTCCGACCACACCCTTGTCATCCACAATGCCCGCTTCGATACCGGATTCCTGCGCCATTACGACCCGTTGTTTGCCAACAGCGTGGTAGATACCATGGAACTAGCGTTTCTCGTCGCACCAGAGTCGCCACAACACAAACTCAAAATACTGGCCGATTTCTTGAATATAAACATTGATGCGCTGGATACCAGCACCATTGCCGGGATGCCTGCGGGATTTCGTCCCGGTACCGACACCCTGCACAATGCTATCACCGATATTCTGCTCCTCAATGAAGTCTACCGCCTGTTGCGACAACGCTGGCATGCAACACCCCCAGAACAAGCTACGCTCTACGGAACCCTGCTCCCAGAAGTCTGGAGGACACCACCCACCGCACCGCTACATATTGCGACGCTGATGGACTCTGCACAACCACCAGCAGACACAGCTCCAACAGTGGCGGCAACAACACTTGATACCGATGCCCTGTCCCTACGAGATCGCTTTGCGGCCCACGCTAATCTGCATTCACGCGATAGCCAGCGTACCATGATTCGTCTGGTTGCTGAAGCCCTGGACAACGACGAGTCCCTATTGATTGAAGCCCCAACCGGCACCGGTAAAACGCTTGGCTACCTCATTCCGGTGGTTTGGGCAGCGCGAACGCAGGGACGCCGCATTGCGCTGGCAACCGCATTCAAGAATCTGCAAGACCAACTTTGTGGAGAAGTGGCCCGGCTGCAAGCGGTTATTCCCTTTCAGGCTCAGGTACTTAAAGGGGCCAGCAGTTATGTCTGTTTGCAGGCCGTACAACAGGCCCTGGACGATGCCTACCACCCAGACCTTGAGCCAGACCTTGAACGGCGATTTGTCCTGACCTATCTGGTACGCTGGCTGATGGACTGCCCGACCGCAACCCTGGATGAACTCCCCTACTGGCTCAAGCGAACCTTTCCCGAAACCAATTTCCTGGCGCACGAAGTAGCGGTTGATCGCGCAACATGCCCGCAGCATCGCTGCTCGTTTTACCACCCGTGCCGCTTCTTCACCGCCTATCACCAGGGCGAACAAGCTGACGTGCTGCTTATCAATCAAGCACTGTGGCTGTCTGATTCGGCGCTGTTGCCCTCGTTCGATGCCCTGATTTTCGATGAGGCCCATAACCTGGAAGCGATGGCAACCTCGGCCCTGCGTCAGGAGGTCAGCGAAGAGAGCCTGCGGCGTCTGCTCCATCGCTTGTATGTGCCGGGCACGCGACGCGGTGCGCTTCAGCGTATCCTCGACCTCAAACCAGACGATGAACACCGGGCAATCATTCATACATTGCGCCGCAGCATTGGGCAAGTGTTGCGGCTCATTGGCGAATTTCGGACAACGCTGTCTACTTTTGTGACCGGTTGTGATGAACGGCTCGACCCGGCCCACGGGGCCCAGTTGCGCCTGACTGGTGCCCCGGAGCGTATCTACCCGACGCGATGGAAGATGGTACAACAGGCCCTTGATCAGGTATGGCATGTCTACATGCCGACCATCGTGACCGAATTGCACCAGGTATCAGCGTGGTTGCCGACTGATGAGCATATCTTGCACCTGACCATACAGGCTATCCACAGCGGATTGACGGAACAGCAACAGCTGCTTCAGACCATTCTCCGCGCCCGCCGTTCCGACCTGGTTGCCTGGATAGAGGTATGCACTGATGAACAAACGGGCGGGTGGGGGTTCTTTACCGCTCCCATCTCTGTGGCTCCAATTCTGGCTGAACGCTATCGAGAGCTACGCTCGGTAGTGTTGACCTCCGCCACGCTCACCACAGGGCCCCGCGATTTTCGCTTCTTTGTTGAACGGCTTGGGCTGCGTGAACTGCTGGCCGCTGACCAGATGCACGCCCCCTGGCGGGTGAACTGCCCTACCAGCAAAACGCTCTGCTCGGTCTGCCAACCTACCTGAGCTACACGCCTGCTCAATCAACGCTGCAAAGCTATGTCGAGGAACTCAGCGAAGAGCTTGTGCTGTTGTTGCGTTTTACAGAGGGGCGCGGATTGGTACTATTCACGGCCCGCACCCGCCTGGAAGAGGTCTGGCAACGCAACGCTTTGCGTCTGGAGGGGTATGGCGTCCCCATTTTTGCACAGCGCGGCAACGAGTCGCGCCCGCAATTGATTGAGCAATTTCAGAACCATGGACACGCGGTACTCTACGGTCTCAAGAGCTTCTGGGAAGGGATAGACGTACCGGGCGAGGCGCTCTCGCTGGTGGTGATGGAGAAACTCCCCTATCCCTACCTGGGAGACCCGGTGCATGCGGCCCGAAGAGAGGCCATAGCTCGCCAGAATGGGCGCGAGTTTCACGATTACCTCTTTCCCCTGATGGTTATTCAATTTAAGCAGGGCTTTGGTCGTCTGCTACGCAATCATGATGACCGTGGCGCAGTCATCCTCTATGACAAACGGGTATCGCGCAAAAGCTACCTACCAGAATTGCTTGGAGCCCTCCCAGGCTTCCAACCACGGGATCTGAACGCCGAACGCTCGCGCCGCGCTTTCTATCGGCTCATCGCGGAGCGGCTCCCAGGCTTGATAGACCTGGATGAAAAAGCGGCCATACTGGAAACTTTGCCCGATATTCTCAGCACCAACCTTGAGGAACTCGTAGAACGTCTGGCTATCCCCGACCCGTTGCCCGATGCGGACTATGCCATGTGGCATCCCCGCATCCTGGAAGCCCTCAAAGAGCTGTATGGCTTTGACGATTTCCGCACCCCGGAACAAGAAACAGCACTCCGCGCTCTGCTCACCGGGCAAGACCTGCTGGTGGTGTTGCCCACGGGGGCGGGAAAGTCGCTCACCTTCCAGCTACCGGCCCTGCTCCGCAAGGGTACTACCGTTGTCTGCTCTCCCCTGATAGCCCTGATGCGTGATCAGATTGATAAACTCTCCGAGCGCGGCATTGAGATTGCCGCTGCCCTGATGAGTGGACAGAACGCTGCCGAACGCGAAGAGATACTGGACCGCGTACGTGCCGGACGGGTGCGCTTACTCTACCTCGCCCCCGAACGACTACGCGACCCGGTGGTACTTTCCACGCTGGCAACCGCCCCTATTCGACAGATTGTAGTGGATGAGGCGCATTGTGTCGCTTTGTGGGGCCCCAGTTTTCGCCCCGATTTTCTGGTGCTCCCCCACATATACCAACAACTCGCGCAGCGTCCCCCTGTAGCCGCCTTTACCGCAACCGCCACCCCGGCGATTACACAGGCGATCACCACCGGCCTGGCGCTCCACCAACCAGACATCGTACGCTCATCTATCAACCGCCCCGAATTGCGCCTGATTGTCCTGGATCGTCACCACCCCTACTTCTCAGTGCGAAGCAAGAAGGAGCAAATCCAGCGTCTGCTGATGCTGGTACAAGTTGCCGACCGGAGCAATGAGGCAATGCTCATTTATGTTGCTACCACCAGAGATTCGGAATATCTGGCCCGTCTGCTCCAGGTGGCCGGCTATGCCGCACGCGCCTACCATGGCAAAATGCCCGTGCAAGAACGTACCAATGTGGGGGAACTCTTCATGGAGGGCCTTATTACCATTGTTGTCTGTACCAAAGCCTTTGGTATGGGCATAGATAAACCGGACATTCGCTATGTGGTTCACTTTCATGTTCCCGGCGATCTCGAATCCTATTTTCAAGAGGTTGGGCGGGCCGGACGTGATGGCGAAACGGCCTATGGAATAGTGCTCTACCACCCTTCGGATGAGCAGATACAACGCTATTTCATTGACCAGAGCCGCCCGGATAGCGCCTTGCTTGGCACACTCTGGCAATGGATCGGGACACAGCCCGTAGAATGGGTGATGGAGCCACAGGCCACCGGTGAACAGTTCGATATTGATGAGCTAGAGCTGCGACGGGCCATCTACCTTTTGGAACAGGCGCATCTCCTTCGGCGCGGAAGCGATGTTACTTTGCGCGGCACATTAACGTTGCTCGGCACCTGGGACGAGGTATTGGAACGTGCCACCGCACAGGATCGGCTGTTATTGGAACAACTCCGCGCCGCGCTCCCGATGGCCGGCTGGTCGCCCCAGGAAATCGTACTGGCAGACGTGGCCCATCAAATGGGAGTTCCGGTTCAGCCATTTGAGGATGTCTTGATTCATCTGTCTGAAGCAGAAGGGTGTCTCTATCGCCCTTGGGAGAAGGGCTACCACATAACGCGGATAGCCCCACCGGAGACACCGCTACCGGCCGTTGGCGATGATGTCGTCGTTATGCAGGAAGACAAACTCCTTCAGATGCGTGACTATGTTCAGACGCAAGGCTGCCGCTGGCAAGCCCTGCGCCGTTACTTTGGTGAGGACGAGGGCCAACCATGCGGCACCTGCGACCGTTGTACCCCCAACCAGTACTACCCATGGAGTAGTACCACCGGGCGCGATGTGCCCGACGTGAGCGACTTTCTCGACCTGGCAACTACCCTGCTCGAATTGACAGATTGGAATGAACGTCGCCAGAAAGAGGGCTATGCGCCTTTTGGCATTGGAACGATGATACGCATTTTGCGCGGCGATGAGTACGCATTGATGCAGCGATACCCCCCCGGCCCGGCCGCAGAAGCCCGCCGCCGCACGCTGCGTGCATGCCCCTATTGGGGCGTGTGTCGCACACTGCGCCGCTCTGCGGCCTCCCTCGATGCGCTGTTTCACCGATTGATCCAGGAGGGATACCTTGAACAGGCCCAGGCCCAACTGGAACATGGAACCTATGACTATGCTACCCTCACCGAACGTGGTCGCACGCAACTGTTCAGCGGCGAACGGTTGGGGTGGTCTTGAGGAGACAACAATGGCAGAACACAAGGATGTGTGGACGGATTACGACGATTCCTATGGGGTAGATTTACCAGGGGCCATCCACACATTATTGCAAGGCTATTCTGGCGGCATCAGCATCGTACGCGAGATGACCCAGAACGCAGATGACCCACCGGGCGACGATGACCGCTGGCTCGAATTCCATTTCAACCCGGACGCGCTTATCATTAGAAATAGTACCCGGTTTCACAGTGACCCCGACGACCCCCGCAAAGACGACTTCAAACGGATTACCAGAGTTGCCAGCGGTAATAAAGCATTTGAGCACAACAAAACCACAGGCGCGTTTGGGGTCGGGTTTGTGTCGGTGTATCAATTGACGGATAACCCCATACTCCGCTCAAATGGGCGTGAAGTGCGCTTTCTTCCCGAAGACGGGAAAGCACCAACAACCTCCAGTCCCATCACCGATTACACAGAATTTGAACTTCCCTACCGGCGTGCGGCAACCAAATTTGGCGACCGCATTGGTATGCCCGTCATTGATGACCATTGGATAGAATCACTGCTAGAACACGAACTACCCCGCGAACTACCCTACCTGCTCTTCTTTCTGCGTCGCCTGAACCGCATTACCATCTTTCGAGACAACAAGTGCTTTTATGAGGTACGCCGCACAATGACCAGCCATACCCTTGCGGCCCTAGCACCGGGGCAGCCACAATCCTTAACGATTACCGCCATCAATCGTGGGGAAGAGACAGCCTATTGCTGGCTCCGCTTTACTGGTTGTGTCCAGGGAACCCCACCCCCACGCCCGGATGGCCACCCCGCGAAAGATGGCACCGTGCATCTAGCTATCCCAGAGTATCAAGGGAATATGCCGGAAGGTCGCCTGTTTAATTACTTACCCACCGATATAAAGACGGAACTCCCGTTCCAGATCAATGGCGATTTCTACCCTTCCACAGACCGCAAGCGTATTGACGATGGCCACGAAAACCACCGCGAATGGAATCAGCGCGTGCTGAAGGCTCTGGGAGATTGCCTTGCGGATGCTTTGCCGTTCTTGCTCAACCACTTCAAGGATGCGCCATTGCAACTCTACAAGCGATTGCCTATTAGAAAGGTAGATGCTCTGGTTGATGGCCCTATTCGCCAGCGATTTTTTGAGGCTGCACGCCCGCTCGCTATCTATTACACCTACGAAGGATGGCATACCGCGCAAAAAGCCCGGTGGGTCAATAGTAAACTTCGACCAGTGCTCAGCAAGGAGGTTGAACCATGCTTGATACCAGAGCAATTGCAAAGCGCAGCCTGGGAAATCATCAATGTCAATCTCAAAGTGCCAGAGTATACGCTCAACGATTTTCTGTCCCTCCTGAGCAAGAACATAACGCCGGGGCAACCGCTCACCAGCGGCCCATCCTACCTGTGTACACCTGAACAGCTCAAGGTGCTGTACCAGGTCTTCGGGTATGATCTCGCCCAGAATAGTAGGGAGCACATAGCGACAACGCCCGTATTTCTTGACCACAAGGGGCTATTGTGGCGGGCTAACGAGTGTGTACAAGCTACCAATGAAGAAATCCAGGATGTGCTGAAGGATAGCGGGTTGCACTTTCCGGATGATATGGTGATGTCGTTCTCGGCGGTGGTTGCGCTGGTGGAACCATTCACGCTGCCCCATCTGTGGCGGGTGCTTGGGCAGCAACTCCCGGATAAGCGTTCCCTGCCCTTGAAAAACGCACCGGACTGGATGAATACCCGCCGCAGTCTCTACCGTCTCTACCGCGCTATTGCCAGTATGCGTGAGAACATCAACAAAGCTGATGTGCAACACCTGCCGCTCTGCCTGGATCGCTTCGAGCGGTTGCACCCCCCTGGCAGCCTGTTTCTTCCAGAAAAGGAGCCAGTGCTCTATACCTTGCTGGAGGGCGACCAGAAGGCCCCACTGGTTGACCAGGCGATGTACAACAACAAGGAATACAACCTGCTCTATGAAAATCTGGGGGTCGCGCCATTCGGGTGGGAGCGACTCGTAGATCGCATCGCCCAGGTAGCCTACCCAGAAACCCCGCTGGCCCACCAGACTCACCCCTGTTTGCAGAGCCGCGAACGACTGTTGCAACTCTACCGCTACCTCAACAGCAAACGGGGCGACATTGAACAGCAGGGAGCGTATGGGCAAAAGCTGCGCCAGGATATTCCTATCTGGCTCTGCCGCGATGGGGTGCTCCGAACCGCCAAAAACCTCTCTCTGCCAGCGAACGAAGGCGACTGGCCGTCATGCATTGCCGTGCATAATGTGGTGGCGGTGGAGACGAAAGAAGGACTCGATTCGTTCTTTAAGGAGATCCTGCACCTCAAGCCATTGACCCATGCCCGTTTCATTGCGGACTTTCTTTTGAAACAGTATGCCGGGTTGACCTCAGAGGAGCAGATGGAAGCCTTGCGCTATCTGCGTGACGATATTCCACAGCAGGAGTTACGACATGACAACCAATTGCTGCGTACTGTGCAGCAAACCCCGTTACTCTATGGTGATGATGAGCAATGCTACTGTGCGTCTGATCTGTGCTTGCCCGACGACAACCTGCGCCAACTCTTTCCCAACCACCTGCGATTTCTCCACCAGGCCCGCTACATTGGGAGCGATCCACTGCCCAAAAACCTGTATGAGTGGCACTGGTACACGCTCTTTTCCATGCTCAGAATAGGACGACACGCGCCCCCCGATGTGGTGCTGCGCGAAATAACCGACCGCTCAAAGCGCCCCGCCAGCGACCAGGAGTCCCGCGAAGTGGTCGAAAAGATTTTTCGCTACCTGGAAGAAAACTGGTCTTTCTATGCCGAGCTAGGGGGCAAGCTGCAATCGCTGCAATGGCTCCCCGCCGACGACGACACAACCAGATGGTACGCACCAACCGAACTCTACCCACGCCAGGAAAAGCCACTGGTAGACCAGGTTGCAAAGGTGATTGGCTTCCGCGAGGCTCGCAGCGCAAAAGAGGCCATCGCCGCCGCACTCAAGTTCCCCTCCGCCTGGAATAATACCCAACTCGTGGTACAACAATTGCTCAAACTGAGTGAGCGCAATCTGCCAGCAAGCAAAGAAATCTACCGCCTGCTTGGACGTGATAGCGTGAAGGCCGAGACGGTACAAGGTTTGCTTGGGCAAGCAGTCTTTTACGACGACACCGCAAAACGGTACTGGAAAGCAGATCAGGTCTTGCATACTAAGCATCGGGCATCCTTTGGCCCATATCGCGGCTATCTTCTGGAACTGGAAAGCGAATATCGCCCACTACTCACGAAGCTGCAAGCAACCGACCAACCGTTCCCGCGTGACTACGTTGATCTCATCCGCGACATCAGCGAACGGTACCACGATGATGTACCAGCAGAGGAAAGAATACTGCTGCAAAATGCCTATAGCAAACTGAAACCACAGGCAGAGAGTAACGACAATGTGCTGGCCGCCCTCAAAGCAACCCGGAGCGTTTTAAGCAAAGCTGGTGACGAACCGTACCGTATGCGAAGGCCCGACGCTGTGCTGTTACAACCACCACAGCGTTACCTTGAGTACCTGCCCGATTTGCCGATTGCCCACTATACATCCGAGGGTGTGACAACCCTGGAAGCTATCGGTGTTCGCTCTCTTGAAGATGTGCTCCAAGAAGGTTTTGAAATCAAACCGGATACATCGCATCGCTTTGACCTCTCTGCATACTTCAAGCGCCTGGAACACCCGCTTAAACGGGTGCTGTACCACGATGATCAGCTTGAACGGGCCCAGGCAGTCTGGCAACGTATCACCAACCTGAAGGCCTTTGAGCAAAAGGCCATTCGCGTGGTCTACCAGGTAACGCTTGCAGACAAGCCCTACCGAAGCGGACTGCTAACACAGGCAATGTTCTACGAAGCGAAAAGCGACAGGATCTACCTGGAAAAAGGATTGAAGGGCGATAATCTGCACTGGGAATTGGCCCAGATTGTCTACCAGATTATCGGAATTGAAAACTCGCCCCTGCTGACCCTCTTGAAAGAGATTATTGCCCATCCGAAAGATGCAGAAAAGACGCTTGACCGCAGCAAAATCAAGTCACTACCAGATGACACCAGGCCGGTTGCACAACCACCTGAGCGTGTAGAGTTATCCGGACCAAACACGGGATTGCCAGGGGAACAATGTTCTTTTCGTGCAACGATTGAACCACCTACCGCAACGCCTCCCTTTACCTACGAATGGCAGATAGATGGAAAACGAATCCGTACCTCAACAGATAAGAACGATACCATTGACCAGTATCAAACAACATGGCCCGAGCCAGGCACCTACGAACTGCGCGTCATTGTCCAGGGGAACACGGGCGACGCGGTGGAAGCAAGCCATACTATGACGATCCGACCAAAGGCAGAAAAGCAATCCGTTGCGCCGACCAGCATTACAATAGACGGCGAACCTGACGGGACTGTCGGGAAGACCTATCGCTTCAAGGCAACGGTAGCCCCCCATGAAACACCCCCCCCGTTGACCTGGGAGTGGTGCGTGAATGGTAAGCCCCACCCGACCACGGGCCCCTTCCTGGACCATACGTGGGAGCACCCAGGCACCGCCCGCATCACGGCCACGGTGTCGAACGCGGCGGGAACGGCGACCGGTGAACATCGCATGAAGATTGAGCCGCCACCACCGCCAACCCCACCAGAAAGCGTCACGATACACGGCAATCATGAAGGCTTCCCCAACAAGCAATACTCCTTTACGGCCACTGTTGAGCCGCGAGAAGCAAGCCCCCCCCTGCGCTATACGTGGCGTGTTGATGGGCACGAAATCAATGAGCATAGCTCGGAGAAGCTCCCATACCATTGGACGTCCCCCGGAGCAAAGGAGATTACGGTTACGGTGAGCAATGCTGGCGGAAGCGTTGGGGGGAAACACTCCATCACTATCTACCCACCCTTCCAGGGCGTAACCGAATACAAGAGTCCTGCTATCCCCACTAACTGGTATGGACTACGGCAGCGCGTTTCTCACTGGGCTGAGCAAAACAAGAAGCGGCTTGAGTCGCTGCCCGCGCCGCCACCACCGCGCAGCAATACCCCCGCGTCGCTGCCCCAACCATTGGGCGATAATACCGCTCGCTTCACGCTCTCGTTTCCCGAAGTGGAGTATGGCTTTCTGCGCCTGAGCAAGAAAGCGCGTGCGCTTTTCAACGCTAACACCATGCAGGTTACGTGTGTCACCGATTTTTCCCACCGTTTCGCCCTCTACCTGGACGGGCAACAGGGACTGGCCTATAGCCAGCCGGCGCTACGAGATTTCTTTGCCAACCAGGGAATACCGCCCGGCGGCATCGTCTACCTGGAAAAACGGGCGAGTGGTGACTATCGTCTTTTCTACCATTCCCAACCGGCCCGTACCGTGCGGCAGGTACGGCTTGCGTCGCCTGCGATGGAGCAGGGACAGGCAACCGTGACCTATGACATCGTTGGTGAGCAAGAAGTGCATTGCGAAATTGACGAGGCGGTCTACCGCGCCGAACAACGGTTTGGCGACTGGGCCGCTCTGCTCATTGAATCTATCGGCAAGAAAGCCGTGGTCGAGACACTGTGCGACCTGTTTATGGATTCCAGCGACATCTGGCTCCATGGCGACGATCTGGATGCCTTTGCTGAACGTATGGTCGCTGCCAGCACCGTGCCACAGACTCTCGGACGCTATCCCTTCTTTGTATTATCCGGTGAATACTGGCGGCTCGATCCGCAGCAGTTAATTGAATATGCTAATGGCAAGGTGTCTGTCACTGGAGCAGATCTCGTGGAACGATGGTGTAAGGCGACGAACAAATTGTTGGAGGAGCCGTCATTGCTGACCGATGCGCGTATCATCCCCCCCTTCAACAACCTGCGTCAGGCACTACGAGCGCCAACAGCATCTCCCGAACATGACTCCGACTCGCTTATCGGGCAACTGAACCGGGAGCCAGAGAATGACTATCTCCAGCAACAGGTACGGCAAACGATAGAAGAACGCCTTGCTTCTGCCGAGAACATTGCTACCGATGCGAAGCTCCAGGAGATAGTACAGGGGGCCGGGAGCGAGGCCTGGGAATATGTCCTGCGTCCGGCGTTGCAAAATGGCATTACGGCATTCCAGAAGGGCAACGAGTATCTGAAGGCCGCGCAAGTGGCTGAACTCTGGGGACGCTACGATGATGAATGCCCGGTAGACCTGGATGAAACGAGGAACGAGGCAGAGGCCTGGCAGTTGATCAACGTTCCAGTACCCACGGTTGAAGCGGTGTTGGAAGCTATTCGCATAGCTCCGAAACTGACTCAGGCCTATAAGAAACTCCATGCGGCTGTGCAGACAGACCTCCAGTCGCGTTCAGCAACGAACTGGCTACAACAAGCGACGGGCAATAGTACACAGGCTGTGGAGGCTTTTTACCAACATGTCGCAGCGATACAAGATGCGGCTCGCTCATATCTGCAACGGGAACACCAGCAAGCTCTCGATACGACGATAAAGGAACGTGCCAATGAGCTATGGAAAGCTCTTGGGGAGAAAGAGTCCGAGGGCAAGCTGTCCCTCCTCTTGCGGTTGCGAACGGTTGCCCCCACAGCCAAACTGGACAACGAGCATTTTCAATATCTTGTCAGATTTGCCATAGTGCTGCAAGAACCTTTGTATACATTATTACTTGCCAGAACTCTCTGGAAGTTACTACCTGAACAGGATACGTATTTGCGTCCACAGGTTGCGGCAATCCTGGCTGACTGCCACATTGGGTTAAAAATTTGGGAGTTGGCAAACAATCAACCCTGGCGCAAAGTTCTTGACGGCAAAAAGAGTGCTGCGCTACGGCAAGGCTGTAGCGAAAATAATACCCACCTCAAACGTGAACAGGATTTTCTGCATACATTGCAGCAAGGGGACCCAACGTTTCTGGGCACGCTATTGGCAGAGGAACGCCTTGCTTTGCAGCGGGAGGTTGAGCGGGACATTCGGGGTTTGACCGGGAGTGCGGCGTAGCAGGGTGGTCATGGGTGCTACACCTTTCGTGAAGCGATTTTTCCGAGTTATGGGCGGGTTTCACCCCCCATGATACCCCATTTTTTGCAACCCGCTCCACAGAAGGGGCCTTCTGTGGAGCGGGTTGCATGGGCTTGCTCAGAGCAGACCCCTTCCATCCCGTGCTATAATTGTGCTCAAAGGCAAGGGCCGCAGGCAACACAGATTACCCTGACCCATTGACGTATCGAGGTAGGACAATGAGCGAAACACCACCCCACCCGACCGGTGGCGAGGTAGTGGTTTAATAGTTGCTGATACTACCAGAGTCCCGCCCGTTCAGCATGGTAAGCATCAACCACCATGCGGAGCCGTACGGCATGCAAATAGACATCACGACTGAACGACAACGTTTTTCGCACCAGATTGGCGCACCATTGACGAAACGTATTATGGGCACGGTCAACCAGACTGGTCGCTCCATGCCCTTTGGGGAACGGACGGTGGCGAGATGCTG
>DAOTUF010000364.1:0-6958 GCA_034437495.1 Chloroflexaceae bacterium
ATTCGCCATCGTCACGAAGAAGATCAGGTCGGAATAGACCGGGTCATGTGGGAGGCGCAGTTCTTCGGGACGTGCCTCGACCTGCCGCACCTCAGCCTGGAGCAACCAGGCGGCAATCTCGGTGATGAACATCGTCACGAACTCTTTGAGCGGACTGTCAGTGCCGGTCATGGGGGGGCAATCCTTTCACCCTTTCGTCAATGCTTCATGTGCCTCCATTATACCAGCGACGAACGACGGTTTGCAACTGGCGTTCGGGAATCAGGAGGCGCAGAGGAGAAGGGGATTCCCCAATCGGACGAAGAGTATTCATCCCGGCGTAGTGCGGTGCTACCTGCCACCAGCGTCAAGCGCCTGGAGTTGCTGCTCTGCCTCCTGCCGGAGGGCCGGGTCGTCGCTCAATTCCAGCACCGTTTCAAAGTCCGCAGCAGCCTGCTCGTCCTCCCCCAGGACAACATAGACCCGCCCCCGCGCCTGATACAATCTGGCATCGTCGGGAGACAGGCCAATGGCAGCACTCAAATCGGCAACGGCCCGTTCGTGGTCGCCCTGCTCAGCGAATATGTGCCCCCGCCCCCGATAGGCCCGCACCACAACGGGGTCAGCGGGGTCAAGCGAGATAGCCGTGGTGAAATCGGCCATAGCCCGCTCCCGGTCGTCAGCGGCAAGGAAGGTGTACCCGCGGTTGGTATAGGCGTGGGCGTTGGTTCGGTCAACCGCAATAGCCTGGTGATACGCCTCCAGTGCCCGTGCATGGTCGCCCTGCCGCGCATAGACCAGTCCCCGATTGCTGTAGGCCAGCGACAAGACCAGTGGATCGTCCGGTGTCTGCGAGATGACCCGGGTGAAGTCGGCCAATGCCTGCTCGTCGTCCCCCTGCCGGGCGTAGGTCATACCGCGGGCGTTGTAGGTTCGGGAGTCGTCGGGGTCGCGGGTGAGCGCCTCGGCAAACTCCTCCAGGGCGCGGTCGTTCATCCCCCGCTGCGCATACACAATCCCGCGCCCGGTGTATCCCCTGGGAGCGTCGGGTGCAAGCTCCACCACCGTTTCAAAGTCCTCCATCGCCTCGTCAAAGGCTCCCTGCCTGAGATAGGTATTCCCCCGTTCCAGATGGGTGCTGTGGTCATCCGGGTCAAGCGCGATAGCCCGCGTGAGCGCATCAACGGCGCGGTCGTAGTCTCTAGCGCTGAGA
Organism: Chloroflexaceae bacterium; assembly: GCA_034437495.1. Lineage (GTDB taxonomy): Bacteria > Chloroflexota > Chloroflexia > Chloroflexales > Chloroflexaceae > JAAUSY01. The sequence continues at coordinate 1,193 of DAOTUF010000364.1, forward strand.
TATTCCAACCCGAGGAGATAAGAGGACCGGGCCGCATCCTCATCGTCCTTTCCTCTCCCCTCCCCCTCCCCACTCCCGCACGCCACGAGCGTGAGCACGAATACCATGCAGCCGAGCGTGATGAGGACGATGTTTCCAAACCTGGTACGCATTCTCGTCTGGTCTTTCTCGCTTCCCGCCCCTGACATCAGGGCAAGACCTGCACCACGTCGGCAATCTGGGGGAGGTGCGGAGCCTGCACCCACGCCCCCACCAGGGTGGGGAACAGCCCGAAGAGCAGCGTTCCCGCCAGCGCCACCCCGATGCTCACCGCCAGACCACGAGGAAGCATCGGCTGGACCTCGCGGACCGGCTCCTGCATGAACATTCGGACGACGACCCGCAGGTAGAAGAATACCGCGATGGCACTGGTGAGCAGGCCAACCAGCACCAACCAGCCCAGGCCGCTTTCCCACGCTGCGGTGAAGATATAGAACTTGCCAACGAACCCGGCAGTCGGGGGCATACCCGCCAGCGAGAGCATAAACACCGCCATGGCCACTGCCAGCCAGCCTTGTCGCTTCCACAGCCCGGCGAAGTCATCCAGGCTCCACGCCGACTCGCCGCGCTCCTCCAGCACGATGAGCACCGCAAACGCTCCCAGGTTGGTCAGCGTATAGGCTACCAGGTAGAAGAGGAACGACGCGATACCGTGGTCGCTGGCGGCCATGATGCCGAGCACGATGTACCCGGCGTGGCCGATGCTGCTGTAGGCCAGCATCCGCTTGACGTTGCTCTGGGTGAGCGCCCCGACATTGCCGACTATCATGGTCAGGACTGCCAGCACCCCCAGAATGGGCATCCAGAACGGCTCCAGTGCTGGAAGCGCCACCAGCAGCAGGCGCACCATGGCCGCCAGTGCCGCGCCCTTGGTGCCCACCGACATGAAGGCCGTGACCGGGGTGGGGGACCCCTCATAGACATCGGGCGTCCACATGTGGAAGGGTACCAGGGCGATTTTGAAACCAAGCGCCACCAGCACCAACCCCCCCCCGACCAGCAGCAGCGTGTGGCTTTCCTGGGGGTGCTGCGCCACGTAGGTGCCCACCTCCGCCAGGTTGACCGTGTGTGCCCCTCCATACATCAAGGCGATGCCATAGACAAAGAAGCCCGCTGCAAACGCTCCGAGCAGCAGGTATTTCATAGCGGCTTCTTCCGATGACAGGCGGGGGTAGGCGAAGGCGGTCAGGATATAGAGCGTGATGGAGAGCAACTCGACCCCCAGAAACAGGAGAATCAGGTCGGCCCCCTGCGCCAGGAGCAGCATACCGCCGGTCGCATACATCACCAGTGGGTAGAACTCGCCCCGCTCAATCCCGTGGCGCGGCAGGTAGTCCAGCGACAGGGCAATGCTGATGAGACCTGCCAGCAGGAAAATGACGCTCAATATCACCGCCATGTTGTCCAGCACCACCATGCCATCGAAGGGAGCTATGCCCGGGAAGGGGGTGGGACTGCCCTGCGTCCCCACAATGAGCGCGACCCCCGCCGAGACCGCCAGTCCCACCATTGCCAGGTGGCCGGTCGTCCGTTTCGCGCTGGCAGGAATGACGAATACGTCCACCAGCAGCAGCACCGTTGCCCAGACAAACAAGGTGGTCATCGTGGCAATCATTGCCAGGTCCATTGAAGGAAGTTGTATCTGTTCCATGCGGTATCCCTGTCGTTCCTCTCTTCCGTTCCCCTACTTCTGCGCTTCTCTCTGCTCTCTGCTTTCGAGTTACCTGCTCCTACTGCCCGGCCACCCCCACTACCATGTGCTGCACCACCTCGGCCACGCTGCCCTGCATCCCCGCAAAGAACAGGTTGGGCAGGAACCCGATGATGACGATGGGCACGAGCAGCACCACCAGCGAGGCCAGTTCGACGCGGTCGAGGTCGGGCAGGTGGGCGTTCTCCGGGTTGTCCACCGGACCCATAAAGGCCCGCCCGAACATGCGCATCAGGTAGACCGCGGCCAGGATGACGCCGATGACGGCAAAGGCCAGGAAGCGCCACCCCAGGTCCGGGGAGAGGTAGGCTCCCTGCATAATGGTGAACTCGCCAATGAACCCGTTCAGCCCCGGCAGCCCCACCGAAGAAAGCACCATCACCAGCGTCAGGCCGCCGTAGATGGGCATAGCCGTCCACAGGCCGCCGAACGCTGCCAGTTCGCGGGTGTGGCGGCGCTCGTAGATGATGCCGACCGCTACGAAGAGCGCCCCGGTGCTCAGGCCGTGGTTCACCATTTGCAGGATAGCCCCGCTGATGCCCTCCGGGTTGAGGGCAAAAATGCCAAGCACGATAAACCCCATATGGCTGACGGAAGAATAGGCCACCAGCTTTTTCATATCGCTCTGGGCAAAGGCCACCATCGCCCCGTAGATAATCCCGATGATGGCCAGGATAGCAATGGCCGGGGCCGCCCACCGCGATACCTCCGGAAAGAGCATCAGGTTAAACCGAATGAGGCCATAGGTGCCCATCTTCAGCAGCACCCCCGCCAGAATGACCGACCCGGCCGTTGGGGCCTCGACGTGGGCATCCGGCAGCCAGGTGTGGAACGGCCACATGGGAACTTTGATAGCGAAGGCCAGGAAGAACGCCCCGAACATGAGCCGCGCCACGTTCGTATCGAGCACCAGATTGCCGCTGCGCAGGTCTTCCATAATCCGCATCACGTTGAAGGTGATGCCGAACTCCGGGTCGCCCACGGCGAGGGCGTTGCGGTGGATGATAGCCAGCGCAATCATCGCCATCAGCATCAGCACCGACCCGGCAAACGTATACAGGAAAAACTTGACGGCGGCGTAGATACGGTTGCCGCTGCCCCAGATACCAATCATAAAGGCCATCGGCACGAGCGAAAATTCCCAGAAGACATAGAACAGAAACATGTCCTGGGCCACGAACACGCCGAGCATGGCCGTTTCAAGCAGCAGCATGAGCACCTGAAAAGCCCGCACCTGCGTCTTGACCGAATGCCAGGTCGAAAGGATAGCCACCGGTGTCAGAAAAGTGGTCAGCACGACCATCCACAGGCTGATGCCGTCCACCCCCACCAGGTAGTGAATACCAAGCGAGGGTATCCAGGCTAGCTGGTCCACAAAGCGCATGCCCGGGAGGGTGGTGGTTGTGCCCTGCTGCATAAAGCCGAATATCCCCGTCCAGCCGGGGGCGGCTCCCTCCGCGCTCGGGATGAAGCCGAGGGGCAAAAGACACGACAGCACAAAGGCCACCACGGAGACAATCAGGGCAATCTGACGATGTCGGGACACCTGCTCGCCCGGCACGAACATCAACAGCAGCGCACCGAGGGCCGGCAGCCACAGAATGATTGAGAGGATAGGTATTCCTGCGTTCATAAAGCTTAAAACCTCAGAAAATATCCAACGACAACAATCACGCCGACCAGAAACACCAGCGCGTACGTCCGCATATAGCCGCTCTGGAAGGTGCGCACCTGGGATGAAAAACGGGTGAAGAACTGTCCGACCCCATTCACGGCCCCGTCAATACCCTCTTTATCGAAGACGGTTGCCAGAAAATTCGCCAGCGAGCGGAACCCCGGCACAACCGCCATCTTCTCGTAGAAGGCATCGAAGAACCACGCTTCCTCCAGCAGTTCCCACAGGTCGCCGGTGTAGTGGTAGAGCGGGTCCTTCACTTTCGGGTCAATCTTGATTTCGTTGGTCGTGTAGTAGCGCCAGCCCACAAACGCCGACCCCACCGCCAGCAGCGTGGTCACGATGGCCAGCACCCAGTTGGCCGCGCCGAATTCGTGGGGGTGGGTGTGGAGCACCGGCTCAAGCCAGTGCGTGAGCGCGTGCATACCGGGCAGGTTCATCGCCCCGGCGAGCAGCGCCCCCACCGCCAGCACGATGAGCGGGATGGTCATCATCTGGCCGCTTTCGTGGGCGTGGTAGGTCTGGTCGCGCTGGCTGCCCCAGAACACCATCGCAATCTGGCGGCCCATATAGAACGCGGTCGCCAGCGAAGCCACCACGAGAATCACGAAGATGAGAAACTGCCCCTCCGTCCAGGCGTGTGCCAGTATCTCGTCCTTGCTCCAGAACCCGGCCAGCGGGAAGATGCCCGCCAGCGCCCCCGCCCCCACCAGGTAGGTCCAGTAGGTGACGGGCATGTGGCGGCGCAGCCCACCCATCTTGCGCATATCCTGGGTGTCGTGGGTGCCGTGGATGACCGACCCGCTTCCCAGAAACAGCAGCGCCTTGAAAATGCCGTGGGTGAGCAGGTGGAAGATGGCCACGGCGTAGGCTCCCATCCCCGCTGCCGCGACCATGTAGCCAAGCTGCGAGACGGTGGAATAGGCCAGCACCTTCTTGATATCCATCTGGGCAATGGCGGCGGTGGCGGCCAGCAGCGCCGTAATCGCGCCGACCCACGTCACCCACCCCAGGGTAGCATCTGTGAAGACCACGTGGGTGCGGGCAATCAGGTAGACCCCGGCCGTCACCATGGTGGCGGCGTGGATGAGCGCCGAAACGGGGGTGGGGCCGGCCATGGCGTCGGGGAGCCACACGAACAGCGGAATCTGCGCCGACTTGCCCGTCACGCCGATGAGCAGCAGGAACGAGACAATGGACGAAACCTGCATGTGCTCCGCGGTTTCCAGAAAGCCCGCCCCTTCGTGGAAGAAGGTGAGCGTCTCGAACTGGAAGAAGAGCGCCATCATTGCCAGCAGCATGGCCGCGTCACCAATGCGGTTGACGATGAACGCCTTGGCCGCGGCGGGGGTAGCAACGCCCCGCCCGAAATTGCTCTCCTTCCTGTCATACCAGTGGCCGATAAGCAGGAACGAGCAGAGACCAACCCCCTCCCACCCCAGGAAGAGCAGCAGCAGGTTGTCGGCCATCACCAGGCAGAGCATCATCGCCACAAACAGGTTCAGGTAGGCGAAGTAGCGCACCACCCGCGAGTCGCCGTGCATGTAGCCGATGGAGTAGACATGGATAATCGAACTGACGCCCGTGACCAGCAGCACCATCACTGCCGAGAGCGGGTCGAACAGAAAGCCAAAGGGAACATGGAACCGCCCGGTGCCTATCCATTCCCAGAGCACCACCCCGGCGCGTCGTTCTTCGCCGGGGAGCGCCCCGAGTTGGAAGAACGCCACCAGCGCCACCAGGAAGGACAGCACGACCGCGCCCGACGCAATATACCCCGCAAGACGTTCGCGCTGCGCCTCGTCGCGCACACGCCACACCCCGAGCGCATTGACCAGAAAGCCAAGCATGGGGAGCAGCGGTATCAGCCAGATGAGATTAAGCATGGACCTCCTCTCCAATCATCTCTCGCTATCTCGCTATCTCGCTATCTCTGCTATCGCTCACCCCTTGAGCGCACTCACCTTGTCCACATCGGTGGTTCGTTTGCTGCGGAAGATGGCAACCAGCAGCGCCAACCCTACTGCCACCTCCGCCGCGGCCACGGCAATGACGAAGAAGACCATCACCTGACCGTCGATGCTGGCGTGCTCGTAGGCAAAGGCCACCAGCGCCAGGTTCGCTGCGTTCAGCATCAGTTCAACCGACATAAAGAGCACAATGGCGTTTCGCCGCACCAGCACCCCCAACGCGCCCAGGGTGAAGAGCGCCGCGCTGAGGATGATGTAGTAGCTTGTGAGTTCCATAGTCGTCGTCCGTCCCTTTCCTATCCAGTGTGTTCCAGTGTCTTTCCGGGGGGAGTCGGGGATGCTTCCCCCGCCCGATGCACCCGCAGCCGGAT
>DAOTUF010000365.1:0-7492 GCA_034437495.1 Chloroflexaceae bacterium
CGAGAACACTACGTTGCCTGAACCCTGGTTCCCTGTGGACAGCATCTCAGACCGCACCCGGTGGCCGTGCTGGATGAAGCAGGTAGTTCAAACACCACCGATGGGGTCTCTGTGGCTCCATTGGGGACAGTATAGAAAGTCGCAGCATCAAGGGTGTCTGCTCCAGCACATATGCCGGTTGACCAGCTTCTCAACCATTTGCGCTTGTTTTGCGCTTCCCCTTCGACCAGCGGAAACCCCCATCAGCTTCAGACGACGGCCCGCCTCGTGGCCAACCTGATGCATCGGGCGGGGCTGGATGTCAAGATAGAACGGACGACCGGCGCGCCGGTCGTTCTGGGGTGGCGCATGGGCCGCCATCCCTTTACCCTGCTGCTCTACCACCACTACGACGCAGCCCCGCCCGGCCCCTGGCACAACTGGCAGCACGAGCCGTTTCAGCTTGCCGAGCGTGAGGGCAAAATCTATGGTCGGGGAGTGGCGCACGGCAAGGGGCCGCTCGTGGCGCACCTCCAGGCTCTCCGGGCCTTGCTGGAGGCCGAGCACGAGCTGCCTCACGGGGTCATTGTGGTGGTTGAGGGGGAATACCTATCTGGCAGTCCCCACCTGGAAGAGGTCATTCGTCGCTACGCCAGCACCGGCGAAGTGCATGCGTGCCTGGGGAGCGGCGGCGAACGCGACGCGGAGGGTCGGCCCTTTTGCTACCACGGCAGCAAGGGGTTGCTCCAGGTGCGCCTTACGGCAAAGGGAGCCACGGTCCCGCTCCCGTCGGGCCTGTCGGCCAGCGTGACCAACCCGCTCTGGCGGCTGGTCTGGGCGGTGTCAGAAGTGAAGGGAGCCGACGAGGATATTCGTATCGGCGGGTTCTACGACCTGGTCGATGGACCGGGGCGCACCGAACGGTCGCTTCTGCGGCAGGTGCGGATCAATGAGGCCGAACGGTTGGCGGCCTGGGGTATCCCCGGCTTCCTCTTTGACCTGAGTGGGGCGGCGCTGGTCCGCACCGAAGTGACCCTGCCAACCTGCAACCTGACGGCGCTGCACATCGACCCCCCCGCTGCCCTGGCAAATGCATGCATCCCAACTGCGGCCTCAGCCCGCCTGGATTTTCACCTGGTTCCGCGACAGGAACCGGAGGAGGTCTTCGACCTGCTCTGCAAGCACCTGGAAGCGCGTCTCTTTCAGGATATCGGGGTGGAGAAGGTGTCGGGAGCCTATGCGCCGGTGCAGAGCCGCGGCGATGACCCGTTTATCCAGCAGCTTGCGGCAGCGGGAACACCGCTATTCGGTGCTCCCCTGCCGGTGCTGCCCTTCGGCCCCTTCTCGCAACCGCTGACCTTCCTGGCTCGCTATCTCGACGCGCCGGTGGCGAGTGTGGCGGTTGCCCGCCACGACAGTCAGGAATATGGCCCCAACGAACACATCTCGCCCGACGACCTGGTGAACCATGGTCGCCTCTTGCTGGAATTGATGACCAGCACCAGTGCCTATCTCCCGGCTGCGGTGAGGCATAAAGAGCATGCGTGAGCCGTGAGCGATGATTGAACGTTATTGCCCGATCATCTTCTCGGGCCGGACCACCTCGTCGAACTGTTCTCCTGTCATCAACCCGAGCTTGATGCACGCCTCGCGGAGCGTGATGCGTTCGGCGTGGGCGGTCTTGGCAACCTTCGCGGCGTTGTCGTAGCCAATGTGTGGGTTGAGCGCTGTGACCAGCATGAGCGAGTTGGTCAGGAAGTGGGCAATCTGTTCGCGGTTGGCCTCAATTCCCACCACGCAGAAGTCGGTGAACGAACGGCAGCTATCGGCCAGCAGGCGCATAGAGTGCAGCAGGTTGTGGATGATGACCGGCTTGAAGACGTTGAGTTCGAAGTTGCCCTGCGAGCCGGCCACCGTTACCGCCATATCGTTGCCCATGACCTGCGCACACACCATCGTGATGGCCTCGCTCTGGGTCGGGTTCACCTTGCCTGGCATAATGGACGACCCCGGCTCGTTGGCGGGCAGGATAAGCTCTCCCAACCCGCAGCGCGGCCCCGAACCAAGCCAGCGGATATCATTGGCAATCTTCATCAGCGAACAGGCCAGCGTCTTCAATGCGCCACTGGCCATCACGGTGGGGTCGTTGCTGGCAAGGGCGGCGAACTTGTTGGGAGCGGACACAAACGGCAGGCCGGTGAAGGCCGCAATCTTCTCAGCCGTGCGGGGGCCGAAGTCGGGGGGAGCATTCAACCCCGTGCCAACGGCGGTGCCTCCGAGGGCCAGTTCGGAGAGGTGCGGCAGGACTGCCTGCAACCGCTGGAGGTCCTGGTCAAGCTGCGTCACATAGCCAGAAAACTCCTGCCCCAGGGTCAGGGGGACGGCGTCCATCAGGTGGGTGCGCCCGATTTTGACCACCTGGGCAAACTCCTGGGCTTTGGCGTGCAGCGCGTCGCGCAGGTGCGTCACCTGCGGTATGAGGGTGTGGGTCATCTGCTCAACCGCGGCGATGTGCATGGCGGTCGGGAAGGTGTCATTCGAGGACTGCGACATATTGACATGGTCGTTCGGGTGGACGGGGTCTTTGCTGCCCATCGTGCCGCCCGCCAGTTCAATGGCGCGGTTGGATATCACCTCGTTGGTGTTCATGTTGGTCTGGGTGCCGCTGCCCGTCTGCCAGATGCGCAGCGGAAAGTGGTCATCCAACTTGCCGTCTATCACTTCCCGCGCTGCGGTGAAGACCAGTTCGGCCTTGTCGGTCGGCAGGCGGCCCAGTTCGTGGTTGACCTCGGCAGCCGCCAGTTTGAGTATCCCCATTGCGCGGATGACTTCCCGCGGCATGGTGTCGTGCCCGATAGCAAAGTGGTGGAGCGAGCGCTGTGTTTGCGCTCCCCAGTAGCGGTCTGACGGGACCTCAATGGTGCCCATCGTGTCCGATTCGGTGCGATAGCTTGACTTTCCCATACGGTTCTCCTCTTTAACATCAATATCAACATCCGCCTTATCCCCATCCCCAGGGCCCCTATCATACCAGATGATGGCATACTGGTTTGCTGCTGCTCCCTATCACTCTTGCTCATCCCCTTCCAGCGGCGCGATAACTACGCTCATCTCCTCGCCTTCGATGCTCGTGCTCATACCGTCTTCGGACAGGTCGCTCCCGTCGGCTATGCCCTCTTCGCCGGGGGGTTCTTCAAACGAGAGCGCAGCCACGCGGTCGCCCTTGCTGAGGTTGATAATGGTGACGCCCTGGGTGGCGCGACCAAGCCGCGAAATGCCTCCCGCCCGCTGGCGATTGACGATGCCGCTGGTGGTGATGATGGTAATCAGGGAGGTGTTTTTGATGACGTGCGCGGCGGCTACCTGGTCATCCTGCCGCAGACGAACGGTAATGACTCCGCTGGTGGCCCGTCCCTTGACGGGGTATTCGCTCACGGAGGTGCGCTTGCCAAAGCCTCTGGTGGTCATAATGAGCAGGTCGGCATCGTCGTGGGCCAGGCTCATCCCCACCACGCGGTCGCCCTCTTTGTTCAGGTTGATACCGTTTACGCCGATGGCCGGGCGACCCACCGGGCGGACCTGGTCTTGACGGAAGCGGATGGTCTGCCCGAATGCTGTGGTCAGCAGGATATCCTCGTGGCCCTGGCTCATCATCACCCACCCCAGTTCGTCGCCTTCTTCCAGGCCGATGGCGATGAGACCATTGGAACGGACCTGGCTGTATTCTTTGAGCAGCGTGCGCTTGACTTTTCCGCGGACGGTGGCCATCACCAGGTATTCGCCGTCGTCGAAGTCGGGCACGTGCAGCACGGAAGTCACCTGCTCGCCTGGCTCCAGGGAGACCAGGTTGACCAGCGGAAGCCCTTTCGCCGTGCGGCTCGCGTCGGGAATTTCGTGCGCCTTCAGGTGGTAGACCTTGCCGCGGTCGGTGAAGAAGAGCAGGCTGTCCATGGTGCTGCATACGACGATGTGCCGTACGACGTCTTGTTCGCGGGTCTGCATCCCGAGCACCCCGCGCCCGCCGCGCCGCTGCGTGCGGTAGGTATCGACCGGCAGCCGCTTGGTGTAGCCGCGGTTGGTGAGCGTGACGAGGACGCGCACATCGGGTATCAAGTCTTCGTCGCTGACCTCGCCATCCACGTTGGGGATGATGCGGGTGCGGCGCTCGTCGCCGTATTTCTCCTTGAGCATGCGCAGGTCGGCTTTGATCAGGTCGAGGATTTTCTGGGGGTCGGCAAGGATGGCTTCAAGTTCGGTGATGAGCTTGAGCACTGCCTGATATTCCTCTTCAATCTTCTGGCGCTCCAGCGCGGCCAGACGCCGAAGCTGCATATCAAGAATGGCCTGGGACTGGATTTCGGAGAGCTGGAAGCGCTCCATCAGGTTGGTGCGGGCGACCTCGACCGTGCGCGACTCGCGGATGGTGCGAATGACTTCATCCAGGTTATCCAGGGCGATTTTCAGACCTTCCAGGATGTGGGCGCGGGCGCGGGCCTTCTCAAGCTCAAATTCGGTGCGGCGGCGGATGACCTCCTGGCGGTGTTCGATGTAGGACCGCAGGGTGCGCTTGAGGTTGAGCACGCGCGGCTGTGTTCCCTCGTCGGTGAGCGCCAGCATGTTGACCCCGAAGGTGGCTTGCATCTGGCTGTGTCGGTAGAGCGCGTTGAGCACTTTGCGGGGCTGCGCGTCTTGCTTGAGCATGATGACCAGCCGCATGCCGGTGCGGTCGGACTGGTCCTGGATATCGCGGATGCCCTCGATTTTGCGGTCCTTGACCATCTCGGCAATGCGTTCGTGCAGGCGGGCTTTGTTGACCTGGTAGGGGAGTTCGGTGACGACGATGTGGAAGGAACCCCGCGCTCCCTCCTCGACGTGTGCTCTGGCCCGCATGATGATGCGCCCTTTGCCGGTGGTGTAGGCGTTGATAATCCCATCGGTTCCGAGGATGGTTGCGCCGGTGGGGAAGTCGGGGCCGGGGAGGAGGTGGATCAGGTCGTCGACGGAGGTATCGGGGTCGTCCACCAGATGGATGATGGTGTCGCACAGTTCGTTCAGGTTGTGGGGGGGGATGTTCGTTGCCATCCCGACGGCGATACCTGATGCGCCATTGAGCAGCAGGTTCGGCAGCAGGGCCGGCAGCACTTTCGGCTCTTCGTGTTCGCCGTCGAAGTTGGGGCGAAAGTCCACGGTGTTTTTGTCGATGTCGACCAGGAGTTCTTCCGCGATTTCGGTGAGGCGGGCTTCGGTGTAGCGGTAGGCGGCGGGGGGGTCGGAATCTATCGAATTGTGAACAACGCAGCCATTCTCCAGCATAAAGTTGTGGTGCTCGTCCACCGTAATATCGTAGACTTCGAAGCACTCATCGAGCCAGCGAATATGAACAACGCGGTGGTTGTGTCTGGCCGCCGTGTCTAGAAGTTCCTCGAAACTTTCGAAGTAGGTCAGCGCTTTCTGGAAAGAGGGTATCCAATTCGCGTTACGGCGGGCTTCGTAGTGTTCCGGAGTAACCTGTTCGTATCCATATTCCGCTATCAGGCGCGAGACAAAGCCTGCAATCTTCGTGCGCATAACCCGCTGCTTGTGCTCAGCATCTCCCCATTTCTGGTGCAGGGCAAGCGCTGATTGCACGGACAGTTCCTTCATGCAATCAGGATTCTGGGCTATACGGGCTGCATACTCACGTTTCCGACCTTCGAGGTGAGATGCACGAAAGGCGGGGTCTTCCCACTGACGTATCATTTTCGTGCGATGCTGCTCACGAACTGCCGGGTCTTCCCATAACACCTGGGCCATGCGCTGGTGGTGATCGGGGGGGTATTTTGCCCGGTACTCCGGGTCTTGCCATAATTCCTGGGCACGGGCGCTCAGTTGAGCACGTAGCTCAGGATTTTCCATGGCTCTGATGATGGCACGGGTTATCTTTTCTCGCATGGCGGTATCTGCCCACATCGCCCGACTTTTCTCGGCGATAATTTGCGATACCTGTTGTTTCTGCTCAGGGGTGAGTGGTCGCTTTTTAATCCCGTGCAGAATTTTACTCATTTTGGTGCGGTACTCCGGGTCCTGCCAGAGTTGACGCAGGTATTCACCACGCTGGCGTGCCACATCAGGGTTATTTTTATGCCATTCACGTAGTGATTGTGATACCCGGTCGCCGTTTTCGCTGCGAAATGCTTCGCTCTGATTCTGGGCAACCATTCGCTGTCGCCGTTCTTCTACCACTTCAGGGTGCGTTGCATAATAATGCTGGATTCCTGCTCGTTGGGCCGCTCGAAAATCATCGTCTTGCCAGAGAGCATGGACCTGTTCTGCATGCAGGTGCAGATGCTCTAGCCAGTTCATTCGCTCAATATTCTCAGGGTTGTTGTCAAATCGGTTGAAGTTTTTGTGGTGGCGAACGAATGGGGGTTCAACCTCATCGGTCAGGCCATGCTTTTCGTTGTATTCGTCTGCAAGGCGATGGACAAACTCATACTCACCCGTTGTGGGTTGGAGGACGCGCAGGTAATCATTGGTGCTGCGGTTGATAGGGGCCGTGTCGAAATATCCGGCCATCAGGCTGTCGTCAATAGTGAGGTTCTGCGCCTGTTTCCAGGTGCCATCACGCAGCATAAAGCGATGGTCTGGGGTGCAGCGTATGGTTGAGCCGTCATCGAGCGTTAGCTCAATCACCTGGGCGTTGCGGCGCGTGATCCGCGAGTGTCGCCCTTCACCAACCACGATACGCCCGCAGGCATCAACCGAATACACATAAAACACCTCATCCGGCCCCCATCGAGCCAGTTCTTCAAAGGTACGTTCCGTACCATCGAGCAACTTGATCTTTGTGTCACCCGTAAAGCAGCCAAAATTCCCCTGCCCGTCTATCAGCGGGTAGCGCATGTTCCAGGGCTGCGCCAACCGCACCAGCGCGTCGTAGACCGCCATATCGCCGTGGGGGTGGTATTTTTTTAGCACCTCGCCCACAATACCGGCGCACTTGGAATAGCGATGGTCGTGGCGCAGTCCCTCGCGCAGCATGGCATAGAGAATACGCCGCTGCACCGGCTTCAGCCCGTCGCGCACGTCGGGGAGCGCCCGCGAGACAATCACGCTCATCGCATAGTCGAGATACGACGACCGCATCTCCATTACCAGGTCGGCAGGTCGGACCGTTCCTATTTCCATAAAAAACCTTCTTTAATTCCTTCGGGTCTGGTTGTTCGTGGTATCGTTGTCGGGCTGTTCCCGGGCCTCATCTGCTCAGTGCCAGAAAGCCGGGCTTCCCCAGACAGAATATCCTGAGAGCAATGAGAAGGGACCCACCGGACACGAACGGTGATCATGACTTCGTGTCCAATGTGTCCCTCGTGTCCTTTTCCGCATCGGTATCGTTCGGGATACGGTCAGCTACCCACCGCTCAAGCGGGTGGGCTTGTCCCTGGCGCGACGGCAACGCCGTCTCCGAGACAATAGGCGGGCTGACAGCCGCCCTGAATGGGTCTGTCCGACAGGACACGTTGACCATTTGACC
>DAOTUF010000366.1:0-9055 GCA_034437495.1 Chloroflexaceae bacterium
GTCGGGGTGGGGGTTTCCGTTTCAAGCGGCACATAGACGCCCGGGTCGGTGTTTGGCGCTTTGGCAAAGCCCGACTCGTTCATATCCACCACATAGCTCGACTGGAGCCAGATATGGTCAGTGAAGGCCGGGGCCAGGGGGAAGAACAACTGGTAGCGTGAGCGCACCGTGACGCGGATTTTGCACCCGTTATCGACATACGGGTCGCCACACGGCTCAGTGCCCCCACCCGGTACATGGCGGAAGACGAAAACATCGACCCACTGGTTATCGCGGATTTCTTCCCAGGTATCGCGTTTCCCATCACTATCCAGGTCGTGCAGGTTGGAGAACCCCGACCCACCCTCGTGCCCGGCCTCGTAGACTGCGCGTTCGCGGATGCCCTGGTAGTAGTCTTCGTAGAAATACCAGAGCGGCGGGTCGCTTTCCAGGGCTTCGGTCTGGGAGATGGGTCTTCCCCCGACTTCGGAAGGGTTGTAGTAGGGGTCACGCTTGCGAATCCCGTCCTCATCTTCGTCGTTGACATCATCGTAAAACATCATGCTGCCATACAGCGCCCCTTCCTGGGCGGCGCTGTGCAAGGACTGCATGGTAAAGAAAATCATGCCCAGGTCAACGGCGGCAGCCAGCAAAAAGAAGATAAGCACTGCCGCAAAGGTAAATTCGACCAATGCCTGACCGGCTGAATGTATACGCTGTATCACGGTGATATCTCCTCGTTTGCTGATGCTGATGGGTTCCGCTTCCGCCTGTTCCCACCTGTTCCTGCCTATCCTTTGCTTTGCGCCTTGAACTGTATACTCCGGGTCCCTAATCTGTTCTGTTCGCGTGCTTCTATTATGACTGGTATGATGACCTGAATACCTGCCGCTTACGGCCCGGTCTGGCATCCCTTTTTCAACTGGGCTTCGCAGGCCGTGGGGTTTTCGTGGTCTTTGCAGCGTTCCTTGGCATCGGCTACCAACGTCTCGCCCCTCCCCACCACGGTGCGCATGGACGATGCCCGCACGGTGATTCTGCCCTGGCCATCGCCCAGGGGAACCATCTGAAACAGGGGGGTCAATGGCTCGATGGTATAGGTGATGGCAACCTGCACGGTGTCCCCCAGGTCGCGGTAGCGGTGGAGCACGGCTGCTCCTTCGGGACTCTCATAATACGAAACGTTGAACTTGTTCCGATTGATGGCGATATCCTCGAAGTCCACCAGCACGGCCCCTTCCTGCACCGAGTTGACCACCACCTGAACGCACATATCGTCGGTGTTGTAGGTCTGACCAAGTTGGGACTGGTAGGGCGGGAAGAGCGCAGCGGTGTCTGTTCCGCGCCGCACGGCCTGGTAGACGGATGCATAGCTGTAGATGTAGAATCCCAGGTCAATAATGCCGAACAACAGGATGAGCAGGAGCGGGAGAATAAACGCCATTTCTACGAGCGATTGTCCTTCCGTATGCTCTTCGCGCTGCGTTTGCTGCGTATCGTTCATCGTTACCCCGTTTCCTTTCACCTCGTCCCACGTCACTCAGGTTGCCCAGGAAAAATCCATGACCCCACGCTAACTCCCCCACATTATAGCGCTTCCTCCCCGAAGAAACAATAGCCTGATGGTACTATCATGACCGGCAAGAAGCGAGAAAGGCAGAGAAATCGCTCCTGGTTGACCATCGGCGGTTAGAAATGGCCGTAAAGAATACGATGAAGCGTAGTAGGGTGTTGCAAGAAAAGACGTTTGGCGATGAGATGGTGGGCTTGAAGCTGGACAAAGGACAGATACTTGTTGCCATCATCGTTTTTGTACCAGGGGCAGGTAGATTCTGTTCGATTTCCGGTCGAAAAAGAGCGCAAAATGACCGAGCTTCTGGACAATGACCGTTACCTGGTTGCGCTCCGGGTCATAGAAATAGTCGCTGCTCCGGGTCGTCACGGGTTTCCACGCCGAGAAAAGCGCCGAAAGATCCGGGTCACTGGTTTCCCGATAGTAGAGCTGGAGGTTCCGTTCGTCTTCTTCCGTCAGACCTGTATCATCGTAGGTCATCACGATGGTGATGGGGGGGGTCAGGGCAAAGTCCGCGGTCAGCATCGTTTGTTGATAGGCCTGGAGCGCAAAGGCATGCCCGACAAAGGTGGCACTTGCAGGAGCCGCACACGGTGGGTGTTCCTCCGTGTATTCGACTCGGGTGGTCTCCCCGAAGGTCCCCGCAGCAACCTGCACTGCAAATGCCAGCCCCCCGCTGGTGACGAGCGCCATGGACGCATCCTGGTCTGGAACCACGGTCATTTCCTGCTGGAGCGGCAGTGTCACCAGTTCGACCGGGAGCGAAAGGTCTGGCTGGTGGGTATCGTTGCTTTGCACCACCACTGTTCCCTGATAGGGCTTCTCGTAGTAGGGGTCGGGGAAGACCCACTGGAACCCGAGGTTCAGGGAAACGGTTTCATCGGGCAGCACGACACCCTCCGACTGGGGCGGCGGGTTGAGCCATGCCTGAGCATCTGGCTGCGGGTACCAGTCAAGTGTCAGTCCGCTGCTCACCGCAACATCGGTGCCGCACCCGAGCATCTGCCGGTCCCCCTGCGCAAACTGCACCCCAACCGACAGGAACGAGGGTCGTTCGCTGAGGTGCTGGTAGTTGAACTGGATGCGTCCGCTGGGCCGCAGCACGGCCTGGAAGGTAAAGGAGGTCCCGGGCTTGTCGAAGAGGGGAACATCGGCAAATGTCACTACAAACCCGTCCTGAAGCTTCGCGTAGGAGATGGTCCCGCCCTGTTCGGGGTTCAAGTCTGCCCGGAACGGCATCAAGGCAATCTGGTCGGTTTCGGGGAGGGGCGTTTCAGGCGGGTCGGGGGGGCACCACAGTTCGAAGCCGCGGGTTTCCAACACCTCGCCAAAGATCAGCATCCCATTGGCTCCAATGCGCACATCGGAGAGGAGGCTGCCGGAGAAGGGGAAGGTAAAGCCCAGGGGAACCGGTTCGGAGACCTCATCGTCCTTCAACACCAGCGGGGTGGCGTCGGCGGGCATGGGTATCCAATCCTGGGTGTGGTTGGCGTCTTCGTCGCTGCGCCACACGGCCATCCGCATGGCCGGGACCGTGATGGTGTACTGGAGGGGCTGCGTTCCCACATTCTGGATATCGATGGTACGGTTGACCGACTGCTGGTAATCCAGCGTTTCCAGGACCGGCCTGGTGTCCAGGTGGATGCGTGGTTCATCCACGATCATGGGAAATATCACGGTGGAGGTGGATTTATCGGTCAGAGGCACCCGCTTGCGGAGGGTGACGTAGGTTTCGGCCTCGGCAACGAAAAGGTATTCGTGGGAAGCGGAGTTGACCGGCAGAATAACCTCGTACTGTCCCTGTTCGTCAAGCTCCAGACGCGGCCCGTCGGCCACCTCGACCGTTGCCCCTGGCAGTGGCTCCCCGGTGGATTCGTCGTAGACCTGCCCGCTCACCTGCGCCCACGCATCGGGGAAGGTCACGGTCACTTCAATCGGGATTATCTGGGGGGACTGGCTCAGGTCGCTGCTCCCGACGAGGATGCGGGCTTCATAGGTCCCGGGACGGGCAACCTCGTGGGTATCCAGGACGATAGCTACGGAGCGCGATTCCCCCGGGGCAATCGGCGGGATGACGCTCTGTGTCAGTTCCAGCCATGGAACGTCTATCCTGGCGCTGGCAACTGCCGCGTAGGTATTGAGCACCCCATAGCCGTAGATGTTGTTGGGCGATTCGCTGGCCGAGCAGGTGGCATAATTCGGGTCATCAAACCGAATATCCACGCGTGGTATGGCCTGCTGCATGAGCAGGTCATAGGTGGCTTCGTAGTCTCCTACCAGGGCGGGGTTGGCCGCCCAGAGCAGCGCAACCGCGCCACTGACGTGGGGGGCCGCCATTGAGGTACCATTGAGCGAACTGTAGCTCAACCCGCTCCCGGCGAAGGTGGAAGCGATGCCATAGCCGGGGGCCGTAAGGTCCGGTTTGAGGCGGTTGTCCTGGCTTGGTCCGACGCGGCTGAAGTAGGCAATCTGGTTATACTGGTCTACCGCGCCCACCCCCACGACGTTGGCGTAGTCCGCGGGCGAGGCAACCGAGCCGCAGGTGATGCCCGATGATTGATTGCCCGCTGCGAAGACGGGGAAGATACCCGCGGCTCGCCATGCCGTCGTAAAGTCGATGTAGCTTTCGGCTCCGCCCTCCCCCGCGGCCCAGGAGTTGTTGACAATATGGGGGCGCAGGTCGGGGCGGGGGGTTTCCCCCGTTTCGTCTGTTGGCGCGAGCAGCCATTCGGCTCCAGCAAGGAGGTCCGTTTCGCGGCAGGTCGATGAACCACACCCCCGCGCTGCTATCCACTGAGCACCAGGCGCAACGCCCACTGCGGGTTGCTCGGTCGTCCCGTCGCCACGCCCGACGAGCGTTCCCATCACGTGGGTGCCGTGGTTGCCCGCGTCTACGGGGAGGGGAGAGAGGTTGTAGGGGTCAAACCAGTTGTAGGTATGGTCAAACCCCCCGGTTTCCAGCGCACCGCGATACTGCTCGACCAGGGCCGGGTGGTCAAATTTGACCCCGCTGTCAAGGGTGGCAATGGTGATACCCTCCCCGCTCACCCCGAAATCGTGCCACACGCGGTCGGCTCCAATGGCCTGGATGTTCCAGCAAACTCCCGTTTCGTCGGCCTGACACCCGGAGACGCTCGTCGTCCCGGCTTCTTCTTCGCCCTGTTCGGCCACCTCGTCCAGACTGACCAGGTAGTCAGCCCGCAGCAAAGCGACCGCTTCGTGGGATTCCAGGGCGCGGAGATCATCCACTGTCCCGTGGACTTCCAGGGCGTTTATCATCCAGAATGAGCGGTAGGGGAGGTCGCGGGTTTCAAGCCATTCCCGCAGCGGGCGCTGACTGCGCTCCGCGTTCTCCTTGAGCGTCCGGTATACAAACCAGCCCCGCGCTTCCCAATCCGGTATGGTATAGGCATCCGACAGGTCGGGCTGATCTTCGACAAAGACGAGAAAGTCGGCCTTGCCATCGGGGGCGGCGGCCAGATCGTTGAGTATCTGGGGGTCCACCCGCTCGGGTTGGTCCGGGAGCCGGACTTTATCGGGCAGGGCCGTCATCGAAAGCTGTGGCGCAACCCCCGCGGGGGGTGAGGGGAACGCCTCATACAGCACCGGCGTGAAGGTCTCGCTGGTGGGGTTGGTGACGCTCACCATGGTCTCCTGGCGAGTCCCCAGGGGGAGACGGATTTCGACGGGTTCCGACAGGACGGGGAGGTTCAGGGAAGGAGCGGGGATGACCTCCGTGGGAGCAGGGGAAGGGGATGAAGCTTCATCTGTTGCCTGCGTGTTCACCCCCGTGGTCAACCCGTACCCCCCTGGTCCAACGACCAGGAGCACTGGCAGCAACAGGAGTATCCACAGGTGTAGTTTTCGTCTCATTGCTCATCGACTCCTGACTTGGTGATTCGCTGACCCGGGGACCGCTTCAACGTTTCCTGGATTCCTGGTCAGTCGAATGCTGCTCAATCAATTGTTCAACACTGTTGACCAGCGCATCAATCTGCTGGTGCAGACGGGCTATTGCCCCGGCGGTCGGGAGGTGATCGGTTCCTCCGTCGTTCCTCCCTCCCCGGCTCGTCTCGAAGGAAGGACCAAGCAGCAACCCCTGCAAACGGGTCGCTTCTTGCTGGTCTATCATCTGCTCAGCAACCATCTGATTGAGGCGGTGATGGATTTCCGCCTCAATCAGATGATTTCCGCCGAGCATCTCAAAGAAGACGCGGCGCAACCCTCCCAGTGTGCTGCCCCCAAAGCGGATGAGGCTGGTGAGCACCAGCGGCGACACCAGCGAGCCGTGGTGTCCTCGGACCTGGGAGATAACCTGGGCGAGGACACTGCCGGTGATGTCTTCGCTCGTCTCGTTATCGACCACCCGGACCTGCTGACCAGACTGGATGAGGTGCGCAATCCCCTCAAGCGTAATGTACTGCTTCCGATTCGTATGGTAGAGCTTCCGGTTGGTATACTTCTTGATAAGGTGCATCGTGGCTCAGGCTTTGCTGCGGCGCAATTCCTCAATACGGTCAGTGAGGTGAGCAACCTTGTTGCTCACCTCGTCAATGTCCCGTCGGGTCGGGACGTTCAGGTTCCTGAGCGTCTGGTCCAGGCCGCTCCCCAACTGCTCGCTCATTGAAGAAACCTGCTGGTTGAACTGCTTCGACCCCTGGTTCATATGCTCTATCACCGTTCGCAGGAGCTTTTCCCCATCCCGCTGAGCAATCTCACCCCGCTCAACCAGGCGGTTGACGGTCCGTTCGGCTTCGTCGTAGGTGATAGCCACGGCTCCGATACTGGCGAGCAGCAGCCGCCGCATCAGGTCGATGAGGGGAAAGGATTCGGTTCCCTCCTTCGTCGTTTCTTCATCCTCTTCGAACTGGCGTACTTTGATTTCAATTTCTTCCGACATGTCTATCCTCTCTCTTCTTCAATCGCTTGTTTTCTCCTGGACATCTCATCTGGCGCATCCCATATTACTATACTGCACAGTCGTCTCTCTGGCAAGTCGTTATGTTCAGAGGGCCGTTTTCAATGCTTCGGCCACGGTGCGGGTCATACCGGGTACGGCGGCCAGTTCTTCGACCGTTGCCTGGCGCATGGCATCGAGCGAGCCGAAGGTTTTGAGCAAAGCCCGTTTGCGCCGCGGCCCAATGCCCGGTACGTCATCAAGCGGGGAGCGCAGGGTCGCCCGGTGGCGTAGTTTGCGGTGGTAGGCGATGGCAAAGCGGTGCGCCTCCTCATCAATCTGGCGCACCAGGTTCAGGACGGGGTTGTCGCGGGGCAGAGCCAGCGGCTCGTCCCACCCCGGCACCACCAGGTCAAAGCGGTCCCGGTTGGAACCTTTGGCAACCCCCACCGTGGGAATATGGTCGAACCCCAGGTCGCGGAGAGCGGTCAGGGCCCCCTGCACCTGGGCATAGCCTCCGTCCACCAGCAGCAGGTCTGGCAGATGGGACCAGGTGGTGGCTGGAGCGACGTCGTCCGCAGCATTTGCCTCAGAAGTGGTGGTGGCCCGTTTGAAGCGCCGATAGATAACCTCAGAGATGGATGCGACATCGTTGGCTCCCTCAACCGTCTTGATTTTGAATCGACGGTAGGCAGCTGAGTCGGGTTTACCCTGGGTGAAGACAACCATACTGGCCACCGACTGGGACCCCTGGGTGTTGGAAATATCATAACACTCAATGCGCTGCGGCGGGCCGGGGAGTTTCAGGATATCGCGCAGTTCGTTCAGGACGGCAGTAGCGCGCTGGTCACTGTTGAGCCACTGCTGCCGCAGTTCGTGGAGCTTCTGACTGGCGTTCTGCGTGGCCAGTTCGACCAGGCGGCGCTTTTCGCCCCGGCGCGGCACCTGGATCTCGACGCGATGCCCACGTTTTTCCGAAAGCCACTGCTCAATAATCACCGGTTCCTCCAGGTGGTCAGCCAGCAGCAAGAAGGGCGGGATGTCGGGAGCGCGGTGGTAGAACTGGGTCAGGAACGAGGTGAGCAGGTGCGCATCCGTTTCTTCGTCGGTGCCTTGCAGAGGGTAGGGTTCGGAGCCAATGAGCTTCCCCCCCCGAATGAAGAGCACCTGGGCTACGGCGCTGCCCTCGTCGCGGGCGAAGGCTATCACATCCTGGTCAGTGTTGACCGTACGGAGCACCTGCTGCTTTTCCTGGATGTGCTCAAGGGACCGTAGCTGGTCACGCAGATAGGCCGCTCGTTCAAAGTTGAGGGTCTCGGCGGCTTCCTCCATCCGGGTGCGCACCTCGCGGATTATCTGATCGCTCTTGCCTTCGAGAAAACGGCAAACAGCCTCGATTGTGGTGCGGTAATCGGCCTGGGAGACCAGGTCCGGCACACAGGGACCCAGACAGCGTTTCATGTCGTAGTAGAGGCAGGGTTTGCCGGCCCGCTGATGGCGGATAAATTTGCTATCGGCACACTCGTAGGGAGGACGAAAGGCAAAGAGGCGGTTGAGCATATCGAGCGTGGTGCGCACAGACCCGGCACTGGGGTAGGGGCCAAAGTAGCGTGCGCCATCGTCCCGCACGGTGCGGGTAGGGAAGATGCGGGGCCAGGCTTCGTTGAGGGTGACTTTGATATAGGGGTAGGTCTTGTCGTCCTTGAGCAGGATATTGTAGCGGGGGCGGTGCTGCTTGATCAGGTTCATCTCCAGCAGCAGCGCCTCCAGTTCATTGCTGGTCGTCATAACCTCAAAATCGGCAATCTGCCCGACCATCCGGCGCGTTTTGGTGCTCAGTCCGGACGGTGCGCCGAAGTAGGAGCGCATCCGGGCATGCAGGTTTTTGCTCTTGCCGATATAGAGGATCGTTTGCTGCGCGTCTTTCCACAGGTAGACACCGGGGGCGTGAGGCAGCCGGGCAAGGCGTTCCTCAAACCCCCCCGGGTCAGTGATAGCGCTGGATGTCAGGCCGGGCAGAGGCATGGCAGGGCAACCAGGGTGGTTCAGTCATAGTTCTCATTCTCATGGGCTTTCGTGAGCTTTCAAGATCGATTTTTGGGAATGATAATCCAGAGAATGAGGTAGGGAATAAGTCCCGGAAGGCCGCCGGGCAGCAGCAAAATCAGAAAGAGCACCCGAAACCAGAAGGCCCCGATCCCGAAGAATGCCCCCAACCCTCCACAGACCCCGCCAATGATACCATTCTGCCGTCGTAACGCTCGACCAGTACTCATAGAATTGGCGGCGCGGAAACCACCTGCTTCAGCGGGTGAAGGAAGCGCCGCGCTCCTCCTTTCTTTTACTCCAACCATTCTACAACGTCGTCCTGGGCTGGTTTTTCGCCTGACGGCGGGAAAACCAGCAAACCCACTCGCCTTGCGGCGGTCACATGAGCCTCGACCATGTTCAACCGGCTTGTCATGCTGGCAGCACGGGCCATTCCGCGTTGGCCTGGTTAACCACCAGCGATAGGGCCTGGAGCTGGCTCGCGCACCCCAGGGTATCGTGACCGGCTGAACGGAGCCTCGAAAGGCCAGGTCTGGTCATACCTCGGCCTGCCCGAC
>DAOTUF010000367.1:0-2801 GCA_034437495.1 Chloroflexaceae bacterium
ACCTGCTGAAGCAGGTGGCTTGTGAAGCGCAAGCCGACGTTGACCAGTTCGCCCGCAAGGGCAGCCGATAGGGAGGTCACGAGACCCTGGGGTGCGTTGCCAGCTCCAGGCCCGCTCGCTGGTCGTTAAACAGGTAGACGGTCTATGCCAGTGCGGTCAGCACGACAAGCCTCCCTATCTGAACGAGGCACCCGTGACCGCCGCAAGGCGAGTGGGTTTGCTGGTTTTCCCGCCGTAAGGCGAAAAACCAGCCCAGGACGATGTTGTGGAATGGTGGAGAAAAAGAAAGGATGGCGGCGGCGCTTCCTCCACCAGCACGAAGCAGGTGGTTTCCTGCGCCGCCATTGCTATGAACATTGATGACAGATGTTCCTGGGTCGTCACTCTGGTCAGAGAAGCAACGCGAGAACGATGGGAGGAGAACGTATAGATGAGTATCAATATTAACGTCGGGCAGTCATTCCGCTTTATCACCGAAGATCGGCAGTGGTTGCAGAAAATCGGGTTCGGGGCTATCGGCATGTTGATCCCCTTTGTGGGCGCAATGACGCAGGTGATCGAAACAGCCCGCAACGTGGCGCAGGGGAAGTCCGACCCGCTGCCCATGTGGAAGATGGATGAAACGTTGGGGCCGCGGCTAATGTACGGGGTCTATGCATTTCTGATATCCCTGATCTACGCCATTCCCATGATCGTTATTCAGATAGTGTTCAACATCCTCATCACCATGACCAGCGGCAGCATCGCCGGTGGTCTCATCGCCTGTCTTTCCGCCCCGGTCAACCTGGTGGTAAGTATCGCCACAGGACTGGTGGTTTTGCCAGCCCTGGCGCGGTATGTGCAGACCGGCAACTGGAAAGCTGCCCTTGAATTTCAGACGGTTATCAAGATGCTCCAGAAAGCCCCGCAGCCCTGGCTTATCCTGCTGGTGGTTGATATCCTGGCCAGCTTGATTACGCTCATCGGACTGATTGCATTCATTATCGGGGTCTTTATCACCATGGCTATCGGAGGGGCCATCCTTGGCCATGCGCTAGGACAGGCTGCGGCGCAGATGGGGAATGCTCCTCGCATAGAGGGCACGTCCCAGTAATCCGAGAGACTTGACTTGACTTGAATTGACGTGTCCATGCCCTCCCGCAGGCTCCCAACCTGCGGGAGCTTTTGTGAGGAGGAAAACCGTCGGTGTCCCTCAAACCAGGAGACGTGTTTCACCCGCGGGTCTTTCGTTATCCCTCCAATATGCTGTCGCTCGGGCGGTTGCTGCTGCTGCCGCTCATTGTCGGGTGTCTGACCCGTCCTGGCAGGCGGCGGGAAGCTCTGCTGCTGATTGGCCTTTCGATGCTGACGGATGTGCTGGACGGCCCCGTGGCCCGCTGGAGAGGGGAGGTCTCCCCGCTCGGGGAACTTCTCGACCCCCTGGCCGACAAGCTGTTGACCGATACGGTCATGGTCACGCTCTCGTGGACCCGCCAGATACCCTGGTGGATGACGGGCCTGTTCCTGCTGCGCGATGTCGGGATTGCGCTGGCCGGTATCCTGTGGTATCGGCGGAAGTCGCACATCCCCACCTCACTGGCTCTGGGCAAGGCCACAACCGTTGCCCTGACGGTCGCGCTGCTCCTCTGGATTGCCGATGGGCCGCGCAGTGGAAAGCCGTCCCTCCTGGTCGCGCTGGTCGTGGCGGCTCTGTCGGTCTGGCAATATGGACACCGCTTCTCCCGTCTGATGCGTGAGGAGCAGTAGCGCTGGTTGGAGAGCGCAGAGAGGGCAGCGTATTCGTGCCTGTGGGAGACAGTTTCCTCGACCGGGGGATCCGCTGGGGCCTGGCTCACTGGCTGACCATCGCCAACAGCCTGGTACTGCTGTACGGTGGGTTGCCCTGGCTCTCGCCCCTGCTGATAGCCTGCGGATGGTCGCGCCTGGGCGAACTGGTGTTTCGGCTCTATAGCCCCCTGTGCCACCAGGTTCCGGCGCGTTCGTTCTTTGTCCTGGGGCAGCAGGTAGCCTTTTGCCATCGTGAAGCGGCAATGTATACGGCACTGTTCGTGGGAGGAGTGCTCTACGGGTACGTGCGCGACGCCATCCGTCCCATCAGCCTGCGAGACACCGGCCTGCTGCTGCTGCCCATGCTGTTGGATGGGGTCACGCACATGGTCAATGATATCTTGCCGTGGTTAGCAGTGCGGGGAGGCGGCGACGGGATTGGTACATTCAACTGGTGGATGCGGATGGTGACGGGGGTGCTGTTCGCGGTGGCCGTGGTGATGGGGGTCTATCCGCGCCTGGACCGGGACCTCCGCGGGGGTGGGAGTGGGGAGAGGGATGATAGGGATACCCATAATGATGAACGATGCGGGGGAACCTGATGAGGCGTGAGGAGCGACAAGGCTTCGGCTTCTTGCCTGCAAACCACGTCACTCCTGCTCCTCAGCCACGCGCCAGACTTCTTCCAGAGACGACGCGGTTCGCAGCACGGTGTGGATAGCCCGCAACCGCTCCAGGTCTTGCACCTGACGGAGGTGGGCCAGGAGCGGCCCCCCCTCGTGGCCAAACTTGAGATCGAGCGCCAGTTCGATACCGGCCAGCAACCCGTTGCGTTCACCCTCTTCGCGCCCCTTTGCAAAGTGGCTCTCCAGGATGAGTTGCTCGTCGGAGATGCGCTTGAGCGTCTCCTCATACACCTCGCGCTCCTTCGCGGTCATCGCGGCTAGTTCGGCAATCTGGAACGCCTCCGGGAATGGCTCGGTCGTGAGCGGCGGCGGCACCGTTTCCAGTTCGGGCAGGTGCTTGAGCAGATA
>DAOTUF010000368.1:0-2380 GCA_034437495.1 Chloroflexaceae bacterium
CTCCGGCGGGTCTGGGGGGGGGGGGCGGTGCTGCAAATCGGCCTGTTTCCGACCCTGTTCGGCTACACGCTGCTGCCCCTGCTGGTTGGGTATGCCGCTCCTGCTGCTCACTCCCACCGTGCGGCGCTGCTGGCGGTAGCCGGTTCGTGGTTGTCCGTTCTGGTGCTGGTTTTGGGAATGCGCCCGGCGTGGTTGTTCCTGGGCATCTGCTACCTGGGGCCGCTGCTGCTGGCGGGTCGGGCCGCGGGCCATCCCCCTACCCCGCCAGCAAAACCACCCCTCCCCCCACCATCCCACCCACCACTGACCCCAGGAAATTCACCACGTCATTGGTGAGCCAGGGCAGGCCGCGTACCAGCGTATGCACAGAGCCATCTTTCCCTACCGGGCGCTCGGTCTCTCGCCCCTCGGGGGTGCGATACATGGCCTGCACGGTGGCTCCTACCAGGCTGTCGGCCAGAGAGCCAGCTCCCCCCCCCAGAAGCCCCGCGGGGAGCAACCAGGGGAGGAGCGAGGGGGAAAGGGACGCATGCTCCCCTGGCATGATGCCCCCCACCAGGAGGAGAAAGCAGACCATCGCCAGACCGATGCTCAGGCCACCCGCCGCAGACGCAAGCACGCCCACCAGCGTGATACCGCCGGAGGTCCCCGGCTCGACCACGCGCCAGGTGGTGACGAGGCGGGGAGGCCGCCTGCTCAGGACCCCCAGTTCGGTGGCCCAGGTGTCAGCCGTCGCAGCGGCCATACTCCCCACGAAGCACGCCAGCAGCAGCGGTGGTTCGCCCAGAAGCCCCGAGAGCAGGGCCAGCAGCGCTCCCACGCCGCCGTTGGCCATGGCCTGGGACAGGTCGCGCCGGCCCCCCTTGGCGAACTTCTCGCCCGCCCGCTCTTCTTTGACCTGCTCTTTGTAGTGGGAAAGCAAGCTGCTGCTGACAAAGAAGGTCATGAGCGTCAGACCCCAGGGCCACCCCCCGAACCCGAACGTCAGCGTGCCAATGATGACCGCCCCCACCGCGCCGCTCACCGTGAGCGAACCGCGCCACCACGCCACCACGCCCACGCCAAGGCTCAAGACGGCCCCCAGGAGAATGCGCACGGGGTCAATCGTCGTCATGGTCATGGTCATCGTCAACCGTCCCCCTCTCCGCGGCAGCAAACAACGGCCCACGCTGGAGGACCAGGCCAAAGGTCTTGCAGACGGTATCCAGGCGAAAATCCCGATAGGCCATACCCGCTTTGCTCCTGTTTGCTCCTGCTTCGCTCCCCTCGCTCCCTCCGCATATGATACCACGGATAGCGCAGATGGCCCGTGCTGCCTTTCTGCCCCCTCACCACGCCTTCTGCGTCTGAAGGCGGTCGATGAAGAAGAGCGTCCCGGCTACCACGCAGAGGGGAATGGCGACCAACCCCAAAAAGGGCACGCTCACCAGGGCCAGGCAGGTCAGCCCGAAGGTGGCGCTGGCCGGCAGGCTCCGCCGGATAAGGGACAGGCGCGTCCGAAAGCGCACGTAGCGGCGCGAAAGCGGCGGGTCGAGAAAGTCCAGACAGACAATCGTGGTCGCGAGGAGCAACCAGCCGATGGTGGACAGCACCGACCCGGCGGCGGGGATGAAGTTCAGCAGCAGCAGCACCAGCCCGACCCCCGCAAAGAGCACGATTTTCTTGAATTCAAACATGATGGCATACCAGAACTCGTAGGGTATCGTCTTCCAGGTGAGGGGGGGCGTATCGGGTTGCTCGCCCGTGGAGAGGTACTCCAGCCGTTCGGAGAGCTTGCCATACCACGGTGCGCCCAGGATCATCCCGAAGCGCAGCAGCACAAAGCCGATAATGAGCAGCAGGATAATCGCCAGCAGCACAAACAGCACGGCCTGAAGAAACTCGGCCCATTCGGGCATCTGAGCAACCAGGGTGTCAATCTGGCGGAAGCCCGTCACCAGCAACCCCGCGTACAGCGCCGTCCCGATGAGCAGGTTGAGCACCAGTGGTATCAAGATATAGGAGGCCAACCCCGGATTGCGGACCAGCACCCCGACGGCCCGCGGTGGGTAGAGGACGCCGGCGAGGAGTTCGCCTGGCAGCGCCGCCAGATGCTCCCCCGGGCTTCTCGTACTTGATGATGGTCTTCTGGTCATAGGTTCTTCCATCCTCTCTGTTTCTCACGGTTCTTTTCGGTTCCTTCCCGTCGTTCAAACAGTCGTTCAAATTTCTGACATATAGAAATCTTGTCTTTTTTCGCCAGTTGCGTACAATGACCATGGTCCGCGGACCCCGGCCCTTTGCAACCAGACCAACGACCGTTGTAGGGTATGGTACCACATGGGACGGAACAAGGTCATACCCCGCACTGACTAAAGTCAGGCGGCTTGCACGCTCCGGC
>DAOTUF010000369.1:0-7408 GCA_034437495.1 Chloroflexaceae bacterium
AGGAGAATGGGAATGGGAACGGGAACGGGCATGGGAGCGGTGGCCCGGCTCTTGGTGTGACCTGGGACGGCAGTGGGTATGGGGTTGATGGCACGGTGTGGGGGGGGGAGTTTCTGCTTGGCGATGCCACCGGGTATACGCGTGTTGCCCACCTGCGCCCCTTCCTGCTGCCCGGAGGCGAAGCGGCGGTGCGAGAGCCGCGGCGGGTGGCGCTGGCGCTGCTGTGGGAACTGTTCGGGGAGGAGGCGCTGGAGCGGGATGACCTGGCCCCGGTGCGGGCATTCGGCGCGGCGGAACGGCGGTTGCTGGCGCGGATGATGGGGCAGAAGGTCAACACCCCCACCACCACCAGCGCTGGCCGCCTGTTCGATGGCGTGGCGGCGCTCATCGGGCTGCGCCAGACCACCACGTTTGAGGGGCAGGCCGCTATGGGGTTGGAGGGAGTGGCCGACCCGACCGTGACCCGCGCCTACCCGCTCCCGCTGGTGAAGAGCAGCGACGGAGGAGCCACCCCCCTGGTGCTGGACTGGCGGCCCCTCGTTGAAGGTCTGCTGAAAGACTTGCATGGTGGCGTGTCGCCGGCTATCATGGCAGCACAGTTCCACAATGCCCTGGGAGGAGCTATCGGGGCCGTGGCGCGGGCCGTGGGTGAGCCACGCGTAGCCCTGACGGGTGGCTGCTTTCAGAACCGGCTGCTGACCACCCGAACAGCGCGGCGGCTGCGCGAAGATGGCTTTGGTGTGCTGCTCCAGCGGCAGGTTCCACCCAACGACGGCGGCATAAGCCTGGGGCAGGTGATGGTGGCGGCGGCAGCGTATCAGGCAGAGAACAAGTAGTATTCAGGTAATTTAAGGGAAAGTGAGGTTATCCCGATGTGTCTTGGCATCCCCGGAAAAGTGACCCATATTGAGCACGACCCGCTCGGCATGATGATGGGCAAGGTAAGCTTTGGCGGCATCGCCCGAGAAGTCTGCCTGGCCTATGTGCCCGAGGCCCAGGTAGGCGACTATGTGATTGTCCACGCCGGTTTTGCGCTCAATACGGTGGACGAACAGGAGGCCATGGAGGTGTTTGACCTCCTGCGGCAAATGGGCGAACTAGATGAGCTAGGCGAGATAGGTGAGACAGGCGAGACAGGCAGGGTGGGCGAGGTATGCGGTACGTAGACGAATATCGCCACGAGGCCGACGCACAGAAGTTTGTGCGGGCGATTCATCGGCAGGTGACGCGCCCCTGGTCCATTATGGAAATCTGTGGTGGGCAGACCCACACGCTCATCAAGTTCGGCCTGGACCAGCTTTTGCCGCCATCGCTGACCCTCATCCACGGCCCCGGCTGCCCGGTGTGCGTCACCGCGCTGGAGTTGATAGACAAAGCGCTCATGATTGCCCGTCGCCCGGAGGTCATCTTGACCTCCTTTGGCGATATGCTGCGGGTGCCCGGGTCTACGACCGACCTGCTGAGCGTCAAGGCGCAGGGCGGCGATGTGCGGATGGTCTACTCTCCCCTGGACGCGGTGAAACTGGCCCAGAAGCACCCCGACCGTCAGGTGGTCTTCTTTGCCGTCGGCTTCGAGACCACCGCCCCGACCACGGCGATGGCAGTGTGGCAGGCCCGGCGTCTCGGGTTGACCAACTTCTCCCTGCTGTGCTCCCATGTGCTGGTTCCCCCCGCGATGGAAGCGCTGCTAAGCGCCCCGGACACCACCGTACAGGGGTTTCTGGCCGCCGGCCACGTCTGCACCGTGATGGGCTACCACGAATATGAGCCAGTGGCCGCAACCTACCGCGTGCCCATCGTGGTCACGGGGTTCGAGCCGCTCGACCTGCTTCATGGCATTGCGATGACCGTCGAGGCGCTGGAAGCGGGACGGTGGGGGGTGGAAAACCAGTATCGCCGCGCCGTCTGCCGCGAGGGAAATATCCCCGCTCAACAGACGATGCAGCAGGTCTTCGAGGTGTGCGACCGCCAGTGGCGCGGGATTGGCCGCATCCCCCGCAGCGGCTACCGCCTGCGGGCCGCGTTTGCTGCGTTCGATGCCGAACAGCGGTTTGACCTGGGGGGAGTGACCGCGCAAGAATCCCCCATCTGCATCGCAGGGGACATTCTGCGGGGGGTGAAGAAGCCCCGCCAGTGCCCGGCCTTCGGAACCCGCTGCACCCCGGAGCATCCCCTTGGTGCGCCGATGGTCTCGTCGGAGGGGGCGTGTGCGGCCTATTACGACTACGGCGGGCGGGACCAGCCAGGCCAACCAGACCAGCCAGACCACTCGGACCGGCGCTAATCGGGAGCATACGGCACGACCTGCCGCTCCTCCACAACCATCCCTCCCTCCAGCGTCACCCGCAGGCGCAGCGTGTACGTTCCAGGGTCAAACGTCCCGGCCTGCCAGAACCCGAGCACCCCTTCCTGCACGTCCTGGTCCCCCCGTCGGAGCGTATGCCACTCCTCGGGAGACGAACCAGCCCCAACGTCCAGGACGAAAGGGGAGCGAGCCGTGCCAGAGATGAGCACCTGTGGTCTGGTGACAACCCCGCTCGCACTCACCGGGGCAAGCAGGGCAACGGCTCGGGCGGGGTCGCGGGGTTGGGGGCAGGGGTGCGCGGGTGGCTGCGGGACACCGTTCTGGGCGGCCCATTCGCGGAACTCAGCGGGATACACAGGAAACTCCACCTTGCGCACCTCGTCGGGTGGGGTGTAGGGAGCCGCCAGGCAACTCCCGTCGCCGCCAACCTCCACGGTCTGGTAGGTCACAGGCGAGGGTGAAGGGGGTCCCCCTGCAACGAAGTATTCGCGGATGACCACCGGGCAGGAGGGGTCGGCCAGGGTGCCCATCCCCGCGCAGATATCGTGCTGCGCGATGCCCGCCGGTCGGGGAAAGGGCTGCGGTGGGCGTTCCTGGTGGTAGGCGACCATGAGGTCGCGCCAGATGCGCCCGGCTCCGTTTGCTCCAGCCACCTCGTGCATGGGGGTGTTGTCGTTGTTGCCCACCCACACGCCAATGGTCACATCCGGGGTGTAGCCCACCGCCCACGAGTCGCGCCAATCGTTGCTAGTGCCCGTCTTCACGGCAGCCGGGCGACCGTCGGGCAGTTCCATCACGTTGCCCCGCCCGAACAGCGGCCAGCGGGCCGGGGTGTCGCTCAGCATATCAGTTATCAGGTAGGCAATCTGTTCGCCGTGTAGCCCGAGGACCTGCGGCTCAAGAGCCTGGACCGGCTGTTCCAGGATGTTCCCCTGGTTGTCCGCTACAGTGAGGATGGCCACCGGACGCTGATACTTTCCCCCATTCCGAAAGGTATTG
The DNA here is from genome assembly GCA_034437495.1 of Chloroflexaceae bacterium. GTDB lineage: Bacteria > Chloroflexota > Chloroflexia > Chloroflexales > Chloroflexaceae > JAAUSY01. Next base: position 3,305 of record DAOTUF010000369.1, read on the forward strand.
TAGGCGGCGGTCAGGTCGAGCAACCGCACTTCGTTGCTGCCCAGAGCCATGGCCAGGCCGTGGCGCGAAGGGTCATCGAAGGTGGTGATACCCATGCGCGTTGCCAGGTCAACAAAGGGTTCGATGCCCACAAATTCGAGTGCCTTGACCGCCGGGATGTTGAGGGAGTTGGCCAGCGCCATGCGCATCCGCTGCGGCCCGTGCCAGGCCCGGTCATAGTTCTCTGGCTGGTAGACCGAGCCGTCGCCGCGCTCGAAGGAGGTCGGGACATCCCAGATGATGGTAGAGGGGGTCCACCCCTTCTGCAAGGCCGCAGCATAGACGATAGGCTTGAGCGCCGAACCGGGTTGGCGCGGGGCCAGCGCCACGTTGACCTGCCCACCGATGGCGGGGTTGTGGTAGTCTACGCTGCCCACCATTGCCAGGATATGCCCCGCTGGTGAGAGCATCACGACCGCGCCGTTTCGGGCGTTCCGCTGCTGCAACGCGGCGATGTGGTGGCGCACGATACGTTCGGCTTCTGCCTGCCAGTGGGGGTCCAGGCTGGTCGTGACCTGAAGGCCGCCGCGCTCCAGGATGTGCGGCGGGTAGCGCTGCTTCAGCAGGTCGCGCACGGAGAAGGCAAAGTGAGGGGCGGCAATGGTCGTGGTGGGACGGGGGTCACGGGCTGTGCGAAGATGTCTCTGGCTCGCCCGGGGGTCAGAACCCCCCCTTTGACCATCAAGCCCAGGGTGATTTGCTGGCGTTCCCGCGCTCCCGCCAGGTTGGTGTGGGGGTTGAGCACAGTGGGAGCCTGGGGCAGCCCTGCCAGCAGCGTGGCTTCCCCCTCGGTCAGTTCCCACACATGCCGGTTGAAATACTGCTGCGCCGCGGCTTCGACTCCGTACGCCTGTGCGCCGTAGTAGACCTCGTTCAGGTAGAAGTTCAGTATCTCGTCTTTGCGGTAGGTTTTGCTCACGCGGTAGGCCAGGATAGCTTCGCGTATCTTGCGTTCGTAGCGCTGCTGAATGGGGGCATCAGGCCGCAGCTCTTCGGGGTTGAGAAGGGTCGCCCGCACCAGTTGTTGGGTGATGGTGCTGCCGCCGCTCACGATACCCTGGTGGCGGGAGTTGAGCCACATCGCCCGCGCAATGCCCACCGGGTCAACGCCCGTGTGGGCGTAGAAGTTGGCATCTTCAACGGCAATGGTGGCATCTTGAAGAATGCGCGGTATCTGGTTGAGGTCCACCCGGGTGCGATGTCCACCCCGCGGGTTGACCATCTCGTAGAGCAGGGTATGCCCGTCGCGGGCGTAGATACGGCTGGTTTCGAAGGTGCGGTGGTGTTCGAGGGTGCGGGGGTCGGGGAGGTTCTTGCCGTAGTGGTGGAAGAGAAACCCGCCAATCAGCAGGAGGGAGAGTATGCCGAGCAGAACGACCTGCACCAGCGCCAGCAGCAACCGCCACAGGAAGCCCGCTGCCTTCCAGAGCCGCAGCAGGCGCAGGAGCGGGGGCGGGGAGTCCCCCGGTCTCCGACGCCATGACGCACCATCGCGACCGCTCCGAAACGCCATCCCCAGACCCCCGCCTTATCCCTCCCCGACGACGACCAGCACCCTCACCCCTGCGCACGTCCACGCATATCCACTTACTTCCACTTGATGGTACACCCGACTACGCGTGTCTCAGCGAGGGGAGGCATCTGGCCGGCCAGCACCGCATCCAGGGCATCCCGCAGATAGTGGTTCTTCACGGCTTTGGGGTCCCGAAAGTTATCGTCTATCGAGCCGTGGTAGCGCAAGACCCCGCTCTGGTCGAAGACGAAGACTTCGGGGGTGTGTTCGGCTCCGTAGGCGCGGGCGACTTCCTGGGTGGGGTCGTGGAGGTAGGGGAAGTTGTACTGTTTCTCTCGTGCCCGCTCCTTCATCTTCGGGAAGCTATCATCGGCATACCTGTTCGGGTCGTTGGCATTGATGGCAATCATCTGCACCCCTCTGGCTCCATAGTCGGTCTGGATTTCGACCATGCGGTCTTCCCAGGCCTGCACGTAGGGGCAGTGGTTGCAGCTAAAGATAAGCACCACCACGGATTTGTCCGTATAGTCCGCCAGAGCATGAGCGCGGTCGTCTATGCCAGGAAGGGTAAAGGGAAGCGCCTGATCACCGGGTTTCAATCTGGACATCATAGCCTCCTGTCTGTGGATATCCACCTGTTCTCATCATGAGTCAAGCTTTATGACGGTTGGGCTGCACGCAGGGCGCGAACCATGGTCTCTCTGGAGGGCAGGGGCGCGATACGCCCGTCCTCCAGGCGGTAGGCCCGGCAGGTCAACCCCATGGGAGCGCCGGGCAGCGGCGTGTCAATATCCTGACCCTGCACCAGGATGGTCGGGGAGCCAGCAAAGTGGAGCCAGCGGGCCTGCTCCTCTGTTTCGACGCGCACCATCGTGAGGTCCGCTCGCACCCCTGCTTCGGCTACCGCCTGGTGGATGTCTTCGATTGCCAGTTCGTAGGAAGGGCACGTTTCGCTGTAGAGCAGCGTGACGGGGATGCCGCGGTCGTGCAGCAGGTCTTCCCAGTCCATCGCCTGCACGGTTGCGTGGAGCATGTGGTCATCATCAACGGCGTGGAATTGCAGGTTGAGAAAGAGGCGTTCGGCCAGGCGGCGGACGGGTTCCATGGGAACCACGGTATCCTGTCGCCCATGGTATATCACGGTCGGGATGGCCATGGGCGGGGCAGAATCGGGCGTCAAGGATGAAGCGGAAGCCTCTTCCAGGAAGGGGGGGGTCAGCGCGGGAGCCAGCAGAATGAGCCGGCGCACCAGGCGTGGATGTTGTCGGGCGGCCAGTGTGCCCATCAGCCCCCCGAAGCTGGAGCCGACGATGATCCAGCCGGGGGTATCGGACAGGAGCGGTATCAACTGGCCCATCCGGTCGTCCAGGGACCCCGTGAAGTCCGGGGTCCGGATATCGGGAACGCGGTTCCGCAGGAACGTCCCTTTGAATCCCTGACTACTGCTGTGCAGTCCATGGAGAAAGAGATACCGACATGCATTCTTCATGGCCCCAGTATACCACGGGACGGGCACATCGTGCATGGCTCAGTTCCCTGCCTCCTCAAGCAGATTCCGGATATCGGTGCTGATGACCTTCGCGGGGGTCCCGTAGGGGTAGATGGTGTGCAGGCGGCCTTCCTGGTCAATCAGGTAGGAGCCTGCCGAATGGTCTACCAGGTAATCGGCGCTGGTTCCCTCCACCTCCTGCACCTCGAAAAACAACCCGTAGTCCACCCCGATTTTGCGGATCTCCCGCTCGGTACCGGTCAGGCCGATGAAGTCGGGGTCGAAGGCGGGAAGATAGCGGGCAAGCACTTCGGGGGTGTCCCGCTGGCCATCCACGCTGATGAACACCACCTCCAGGTGCTCGGCCAGCGGACCAAGATGGTGCTTGACCCGAACCAGTTCTGCCAGCGTGGTGGGGCAGATGTCCGGGCAGAAGGTGTAGCCGAAGTAGAGCAGCACGACCTGCCCGCGCACATCGCTCAGGCTGAAGGGGGCACCGGTGTGGCTGGTCAGGGTGAAGTCGGCGACAGCCCGCGGCGGCTCAATCCTGGTTCCGGCCTCTGGCCGCTCCAGGGCGGCGGGAGTGGGCAGCGCCGCAGACGTACAACCAGCGAGCAAGCAGATCCAGAGCAGGCAAAGACGTGCGAACAAGGGAAGATACCTGAAATGAACCATGGAAATACCTCCTGATGAGAAAGATTTACTACGATATATAGTAATCTTCGCTATTATACCATGCCTCTTCGTGTTCTATGCAGTATAGAATGGTCTGAATGTTGTGTCCACACCAGCGTATCTTCCGGAACACCATCGCAGGGGGGGAACCTATATGGGATAGACCAGTATGTCCGGTCAATATCCGAGAAACTTGCTATGGTCAAATGGGCATTCTTTTGTTATACTAGGGGTAGTACTCAGGCGTTCGTTAGAGCTGGTCATACACCGCACTGACTGAAGTCAGGCGGCTTGCACGCTCCGGCGAGGAAGCCGGGTATGACCAGACCTGGCCTTTCGAGGCTCCGTTCAGCCGGTCACGATACCCTGGGGTGCGCGAGCCAGCCCC
>DAOTUF010000370.1:0-13864 GCA_034437495.1 Chloroflexaceae bacterium
CATCTCGCGCAACGTGAGTCAGCGGTTGCACCGCTTCAATGGCCTGGACAGCACCCCCCTCTACCCGCCGAGCCGCTATGCCGGGGTGCTGCGGGCCGGTCCCTACGGAGACTACATCCTCTCCCCGTCACGGCTCGACCGGGCTAAGCGTATTGACCTGCTGCTGCACGCCCTGTCCCGTACGGGGAACGAGGTGCGGGCAGTCATTGCGGGGAGCGGCGAGGACCGCGCCCGGCTGGAAAAACTGGCCGCGGACCTGGGGTTGGGGGAGCGGGTGCGGTTTCTGGGGTTCGTGGATGACGCCACGCTGGTGGACCTGTATGCCGGGGCACGGGCCGTCTACTATGCGCCGGTGGACGAGGACTACGGCTTTGCAACGGTCGAAGCGTTCGGGGCGGCCCGCCCGGTGGTGACGACCGAGGACGCCGGAGGGGTGCTGGAGTTTGTGGAGGACGGGGTGAGCGGCTCCGTCTCTCCTCCCGACCCCGCAGCACTAGCGGATTGCCTGGAGCGGTTGATGGCAGATACAGCACTGGCGGCTCGTCTGGGGTTGGCCGGTCGGCCCCGCGTCCGCGAGATAACGTGGGAACGGGTGGTGCGGGCGCTGGTGGGGGTATCTCCTCTATCTCCTCATACCACCACGTCAATCGGGTAGACCTGCTGCACCTCGTGCGGAACCCCCGTCAGTTCTAGCTCAAGCGCGTAGCGACCGGCGCGGGTCGGCGTCCAACGGAGGCGGTCTATCTCCTGCGCCAGACTGTCGGCGTCGAGGGCGATGGGGTGTTCAACCGCGGCAAGCTCTGCCCCGTCCGGGTCGCGCAGGCGGGCCACCAGGTGGGCGTGGGGGGCGGCGTCGTGGGCGTCGTTGACAACGTAGAGCGGCAGTTCGATGGGTTCGGCAACGTGGCGGGTTTTCGGGGCGAGGATGGTGAAGGCATACTGCGGGCTGAAGGCCAGGCGCATGGCGTGGTAGGAGCGCTTGGGCACCCGCCAGTAGTCCAGGATGCTCCACAGGATGGCCGGGTAGGGGTCTGCGAACATGAAGGGAACGATACCGCCGGTGGGACGGTATTTGTGGTAGCGCAGGCGGTCAATGTAGTAACGGTTGATGAATATCTGGTAGTCCTGGGTCAGGGCGACCAGTTCTTCCAGGGAACGCGCCGTGCGCCAGGGTATCCACTTGGCCATCACCTCCGGCTGGAAGCTGTGGCGCTCTGCCAGGTGCGAAAAATCTATCTGCGCGAGGTCGGCGGACATAAACCGGACGCAGCTTTCGACATTGGGGAAGCTCTGCGCCCCAAACTCGGTCACGAAGCGCAGGTTGGCGGGCAGGAAGCGCCGCATTCGCTCGTAGTCGGGCAGGCTGCCGTAGGAGCTATACCACCCGAAGTAGGCGTGCGCATCGGTGCCGGGCCGCACCCACGGAATGGCAAACTCGCCGGAAGAGCGGATGACGGGACGGTGCGGGTCGGCCTGCTGCGCCACGCGCTTGAGCTGCGTGTCCATAATGTCGCGGTTCCAGCTAAAAAAGAAGGAGGTGCGGTAGGTCCGCAGGCGCGTGAGCAGCGTTTCGTCGGAGGTGTCCGCCACAAACAGCGGTTCGTTGTGCATACACCAGGTCACGACGGCGGGGTGGTTGGCGAGCAGGTGGACCATGGCGCGGGCCTGGCGGCGGGCTTCAGGCAGCGTTTTTGCCTGGTAGAGCCACTGGAGCGGCATATCCTGCCAGAGCAGCACCCCGGCTTCGTTGGCGGCTTCGTAGAAGGCGGGGTGTTCGACGTGGGCATGCACTCGCAGGAAGTTCATATGGCATTCGCGGGCCAGGCGCAGGTCGTGGTGGGCGCGTTCGGCAGTCATCGTGGCGATACGCATATCGCCGGGGGCGTAGTTGCTGCCCTTGACGAACATCCGCACGCCATTCAGGTGGGGTATCCAGTTCCGCAGTTCGAAGCGGCGCACCCCGAAGGCAAACGCGTGCGCGTCGCTGACGGTGGTGTTCTGGAGCACTTCCAGGGTGATGGTGTAGAGGTCGGGGCGGCCCAGGTCGTGCGACCACCACAGGCGCGGGTGGCGCAGCTTCATCAGCCCTTCGATGGTCTGCGGACCGCGCTGGCGCAGGGTGCGCTGCTGCTCAATGGTCTGGGGGTCGCCCACGAAGGTGCGTGGGGCGATGGTCCAGCGCAGCGTGAGCGGCCCGGCCTCCGCCGCGTCCAGGTCAACTGCGTAGCGCAACTGGGCAAAGCGCTCGTTGAAGGCCTCGGTGTGGCACCGCACCGCCTGGATGCGCGTGGGGCCGCTGGCGTGCAACTCCACGGGCAGCCAGATGCCGCCGGGGTTGGTGTGGGGGTCGAGGCAGTCCCAGTGGGAGAAGACGCCGGTTATCATGCGCTTGCCGTGCTTGTTGCGCTCCTCCGGGCAGGAGACTTCCATCAGCAGGGTGTTGTCGGGGTGCAGCAGCGCCGTGATATCGTGCTCGTAGGGGTCGAAATACCCCTCGTGGCGGCCCAGGTCGGCCCCGTTGAGGTAGGGCTGCGACCAGTAGAAGACGCCGTTGACACGCAGCCAGAACCGCGCCGCCCCCGGCGGGAGCGCCTGGAGGCCACCGGGCAGCGCCGGGGCCGCGAAGTGGCAGCGGTAGACAACGTGGCCGGTGTGGGTTTCCAGGTCGGGGTGCTGCTGCCAGTGCGCAGGCACCGCGATGGGCCGCCACGCTGGTTCGGGGGCCAGGTAGTTGCCCCCCTGGAAGGTGTCGAGGGGGCTGATATCCCAGGTGTCAGGAAGGTTGTGGATGAACATCGTCTTTATTTTTGAATGACGAGCCGCTCCAGAGCGGCAGAACCGCATTCCGCGCCAGGGTCATCACTCGTCACTGAATATTACTCGTCGTGCTCTCCATTCTGCGCAGAACCTCGCAGTTGTTGGAGCAGACGCTCCAACTCCTGAGCGCGTTCCTCAGCGGCCCGGCGAGCCTCCTGCTCCGCACGGGCGCGTTCCTCAGCGACCCGACGGGCTTCTTGCTCCGCCTGGCGGGCCAGTTGTTCTGCCCGGCGGGATGCCTGCTCCTGTTCATACTCCCAGATTTCCGCTCCGTTCTCGTCGAACCATCCCACCTTCGTCCCGCTGGGTCCCAACCACAACCCCACCGGAGCCACCCACAACCACCCCCGCTCGTCCAGCGGCAGCATCTGGTACCCATCCTCCGTCAATTGGTAGCCGAAGATGCGGGGAGCCTGCCCGCCGGACCGACGGGCCTCATCTACCACGATATACAGCGGGATTTTTGCCCACGCATAGTGGCAGAACTTGGTCTTGGTGATGGTGGGGTTCTTCGCCGCCACATCCAGGTGGCGCGTGGAAGGCGATGTTACCTCGATCACCAGGAGCGGATACCCGCCGCTCTGTGGCACATCGAAGGTTCCGCTCCGGGGGCGCTCTCGCACCCCCGCAAAGACGGCCAGGTCGGGCGCATGCCCCTTCAACCCCGGCACGCCCCACTCAATCAGCACATCGTGCAGCACCAGGCCGCCGGGTATCTGTTCCACGTATGAGCGGAGCACCGCATAGAGGTAATGGCAAATCCGATAGTGTTGATCGCTCTGGGACACATGATCCTCCAGTTGGGGGTGTAAGACATCGTCCTCCGTGAGCGGCACACGCTCCCATGCCTCCCCCCCATTCGAGGGGTGGCAGACATAGCGCCAACCATAGCGAAAGCGGAAATGCCAGTCAGCATCCTCGTGGGCACCTTCCGTCGGAAAGCTTTCCTCAAGGGTCAGGGGCAGCGGTTCAGTTGTCATGGTCACACCTCCTGTCGTTCGGGCTTTGCTCGTGTGTTGCAGATGAACACCATCTGGCAGTCCTGCAATGGTAGTGTTCTGTAGCTATCGCTGGCTTTTGCTGGCAAACCTTCGTCACTACCTGGCACAGCACTACCCCCTTGCGGGCGAACTGGTCAACGTCGGCTTGCGCTTCACAAGTCCCCCGCTTCAGCGGGTGGTCGTTGACCGGGCGGTGCGTCTCGTCTTCAGGATATTGTACCATACCCGCACCCCAACCCTCCCCTACACCTCGCGCTCGTCGCGCATGAGGTCGTCCAGGCTCACCTCGAAGTATTCGACTATGCGGAGGAGCGGGTTGGCGTGGGGCTTTCATAGTCCTTGCTCAAGTCTATGCGCGTGGGTTTTGCTGAAGCCGAGCATATCCGCGGTAACGTAGGGACACGTCACCGCCAGAGTGTGCTATACTGAGGGCGAAACCGCCCCCACCCGCGCCCGGTACGCCAGCGGAGGGGAGGGCAATGGTCAACCGAAAGGAGGGTTCCGATGCGCCTGGCCCCACTCGACAACAGCGTCGTCTTCAAGAAGCTCTTCCGCGACCCCGCCATCGTCACCGCCTTCGTCAAGGACCTCATCGGCGTGGACCTCGACATCACCGCCGACAACATCGAACTGGAGAAGCAGTTCGTCCCGATCGTCGGCGCAGTAGATATCAAGATTGACATCTTCGTCCAGGACCCGAAGCACCGCCTGGTCATCGAAATCCAGCGCCAGCGGTATGACTACCACGCGGACCGCTTTCTCTACTATCACGACGTGGCGAAGGTCGAACTCATTCGGAGCTACCAGGATTACCGCTTCGGCCACACGGTCTACACTATCGTGTGGCTCCCACGCCGCACCCACGACCCCTTCCTGAACCACAGCATCGTCACGACCTCGCTGTGCTCCGTGACGGAGGCAGGGGAGCATCTGAACCTCTACCCGCACCGGCTCTACTTCCTCAACCCCTTCTATGTGAACGAGCACACCCCCGCGGGTGTGGCGGACTGGCTGCGGTTAGCGGCGGAGAGCATCACCAACCCGCAGCACCCCACGCTGAACCTGGAGCGGGCCATCCTGGAGCGAGCCACGCAGCTCATTATGGAGGACGGTATCACCCCGCAGGAGCGGGCGCAGATGTTCGAGGAGACGGGCTACGAAAACCACCTGCAACAGCGCTACGAGGAAGGGAAAAAAGCAGGAGAACAGACAGGGATGCAGGCGGGATTGGAGACTGGGCAGCGGCAAAAAGCCCCGGAGATTGCCCGCGCAATGCTGGCGCAGGGGATGGAACCATCGCTCATCGCGCAGGTGACGGGCCTGCCCCCCGACAAGGTAGCGGACCTGGCGCGGGGAGGAGCGTGACCACTGCCATGTTCCCCCCACAAGCGCCCCGAAAGGGGGGGGTTTGGGGTGCTATTCTCTATTCTGCCTGGATAAAACTCCCAGGTCGGGCCAGCACCACCTGCATACGGGTCCCTACACCCACCTCGCTGGCAACCACAATGCTGCCCTGCTGCGCCGCAACCAGTGCCTTCGCAATCGAAAGCCCCAGACCAGCCCCACTGCTCTGGGAGCCACGGGCATGGTCTGGGCGGTAGAACCGCTCGAAAATGTGGGGCAGATGCTCCGCTGCAATACCGCTTCCCGTGTCGCTCACCTCGATATCAACCCACGGCCCCCGCGTCCTCGCTGCGAGGCGGACCGTACCACCAGGGAGGGTATGATGGATGGCATTGTCAAGGAAGATGAGGAGCACCTGCCGCAGGTAGGTCGGGTCGCCCCACACCACCTGGTTCCCCGCCTCTTCCACCACCAGGCACACCCCCTGCTCGCTGGCGAGACGCCCCACCTGTCGCTGCATGTCGGTCAGTACGTCAGAAAGCGCTATCACCTCGCGTTGTACGGCCAGCTTGCCGGCGTCAAGTCGTGACAGCAGCAGCAGGTTCTCGACCAGGCAATTCATATGATCGCACTCGTGCAGCACATCATCCAGCAGTTCAGCGTGTTCCTGGTCGCCAGACGGGAGACTACGCCGCGCAACTTCGGCACTGGCCCGCATCAGCGTGAGGGGGGCCCGGAGTTCGTGGCTGGCGTTGGCGATGAACCGCTGCTGCCGTTCCCACGCCTGCTGCACCGGCACCAGCGAGCGCCCGGCCAACCACCAGCTCCCAAAGCCCATCACCACCAGGCCAATCCCTCCAAATACGAGGATATTAGCCAGTGCTCGTTGCAACACGCGCCCCTGGTCGTCAAGCATCCGTCCGAGTTGGAGCACCGCCGGTCCGTCGCTGCGCGTCACGCGGTAGGTGAGCAGCCGCACCCTTGCCCCCTGGAGCGTGTGGGTGGTCCGCCAGTCGTGCCCTTGCTCCATCGCAGAGGCCACCGCCTCGCGGACCGGTTCGATGGGAGGCGGGGTGAGCGCGGGGTTGAACAACAATTCCCCCTCCGCGTCAAGCACCAGCACAAAAATGGCCGCCAGTTCGCCAGTATAGGCAATCTCGGCAGCCCGCTGCTCTACGGTATTCTGCTGTCGGGGTGTAGCATCGGGAACATAGCGCTGGCTCGACCAGTCGAGGTCAGCGTTGGCCAGCAGAGGGGGGATGGGGGCCCCGAGCACCTGAAACTCGTGGTACATCTTGTGCTGGAGCGCCAGGTCGGTAGTCTGCTGGAAATAGGCGTTCAGAGCCGTGTAGATGCCGCTCCCGAGCAGCACGGTCAGAGCGAACGATGCCAGCAGGTAGAGGATAGTAAGCTGGAGACGCAGATTACGAAACACCCTTGGCCTCCAGACGATACCCCACACCCCGCACCGTGGTAATCGGATTGGAACGGCCCGGCTGCTCCAGCTTGCGGCGCAGGTAGGAGATATAGACATCCACCATATTGGGCTGGACCTCGCGTTCGAAGGACCATACGTAGTCAAGTATCTGCTGACGGCTGAGGACCTGACCGGGGTGGCGCAGCAGACATTCAAGCAGATTCCACTCGGTGGCGGTGAGTTCGAGCGATTGCATACCATAGCGCACCGTGTGCGAGCGAAGGTCCATCACCAGGTCGCCACAGCGTAGTTCGTGGCTCGCACCGCTCTCAGAGAGGGTGCGGCGGCTGAGTGCCCGCACCCGGGCCAGGAGTTCTTCAAACGCAAAGGGCTTGACCAGGTAATCATCCGCGCCGCTGTCGAGACCACACACGCGGTCTTCGATTTGCCCGCGGGCAGTCAGCATCAGCAGCCCTATGGGGCGTCGTGCGGTTCGTACCGCGCGACAGATTGTCGGACCATCCTGGTCGGGCAGCATCCAGTCGATAATTGCCACATCGTAGCTCCCTACGAGCGCCATTTCCAGGCCGCTCCTGCCCTCGTGAGCGACACTCACGGTGTAGTGTTCGTCTTCAAGCACCCGCCGAATCAGGCGGGCCAGTCGGCTATCATCTTCTACAATCAAAACACGCATGGTATAGATTATATCCCTCCTGATACTCCCGGTATCATGTAGTGTATCCTGAAAAGATTGGAAAAAGATAAGAAAAACCCGGCCTGGTTCCAAGAAAAGGTAAACACCAGTCGGCTACGATGTCTCTGACCCTGATGAGTGTGGGGCAGAAAGGTGCGGAGGTATGAAAAAGAAGAGGGCAACGTCATCGCTGCTTGCTGGCAGCCTGGTCCTGGTAGGGTTTCTATTCCTTGTCGCTGCGTTGGTTACAACCTCATGGAACCAGGCTGAGCTACCATCCTCCGTGGCCCCTACCATTGCGGTGCTCAAACGGGAGCTTGAACAGGCCCGTCGGCAGCATCGGCAGGCCGAAGAAACGACTCGCCAGTTGCAGCAGACTATCCAGTCCCTCCGGCGAACAGGCGGCAGCGCTCCTCCTGACCTGGATGAAGCCGAGCAGGTAGACCGCGAACGCGCAATAGAGATAGCCACGAGCTACCTGGGAGGTGGTACGGTCGTTGAGGTGGAGCAAGAGCGGGAGCACGGCTCCCTGGTCTATGAAGTCACCTTCGCCAACGAAAACAAGGTCTATGTTGAAGTTGCCAGCGGACGGGTCGTCTATGCGCGTATCCGAGACACCGATGGGGAGGAGGACGAAGAGGACGAGGAGGACAAAGAAGACGAAGAAGACGAGGAGGAAGACGACGATTGAGGGATTGAAAAGGAATGGAGGTATTCCTGTGGGAAAAAGCATGCTTCTTATCGGACTGATGATCGCCGCGCTGAGCGGGTGCGTTCGGACATCAGCAGGAACAAACGGCACCACACCCGCCCCGACGGATGCGCCAGCCCGCACCATGGCGGCCGCAGCCACCGACACGCCCGCGACACCCGCGGCGGCTGAAACGGAAGTTGAAGCAGCAGCAGCAGGTTCGATAGAGGTCCAAGACCTGTGGGTCCGGGCGACCGTTGGTATGATGGCACCAGGCCCGGGTCAGGGTGGCGGACGCGGCCCGGGCCAGGGTCAGGGTGGCGGACGCGGCCCGGGCCAGGGTCAAGTCCCAGGTCAGGGTCAGGGTGGCGGACGCGGCCCGGGCCAGGGTCAGGGTCAGGTTCCAGGCGGCAGTGGTCCCATGATGGATAGTACGACGAGCGCCGTGTTTATGACCATCGTCAACACCGGAGACACGGCGGACGCGCTGGTGGCGGTTGCCACCGATGCTGCTGAAACGGTGGAACTGGTCTCTATGCAGCCGGTGCAGCAGCAAAACCCGGTTGACCAGATAGGGATACCCGCCGGGGAGGAGGTTGCACTGAATCAGGGTCCCGGCTATCATATCTTCTTGAGCGACCTGACCCGCGACCTGGCGGTGGGCGACACGGTTGATCTGAGGCTCACCTTTGAACAAGCGGGTGAAATTGAGGTGAACGCACCGGTGCGGCTCCCGCAGCAGCAGGGCCGACCGTAATAGATAGAGCATAGCACACGGATATCGAGTGGATTAATTCAGGATTATCAACTATCAACGATACAAGGAGTAAGATTTCATGAGTGCTGAAACAGGGTTTGAGAACGAGGAGCAAACAGGGAAGAAAGGCAAAAAGGGCAACAAGCGACCGTTCTTTGTGACACGGAATGTCCTCATCGCCATCGGGGGTTTGTTGGGGCTATGGCTGCTGTTCAGTATGCCCGCCTGGTTCATGCAGACCAACCCCCCCGTCATCGCAGAACCAGAGTGGGACAGCCCCCGCACGCGGGAACTGGCGCGGCGAGCCTGCTACGATTGTCATAGTAATGAGACACGCTGGCCGCTGTACAGCCGCATTGCGCCCGTGGCCTACACCCTCGCCAGCAACGTGCAGGAAGGGCGCGAACACCTGAACTTCTCTGAATGGGGCGCGGCGCAGGGAAGCACGCTCCTCACCACCGAAGAGGACGACGATATCGCTCAGGTCCTCCTCACGCTCCTGGCAGTGGAACCATCCACCGCCTATGCCAACGGTGATGAAGACGAGGACGACGAGGACGACGAGGACGAAGAAGAGGAGCGCGAAGAAGAGGAGCGCGAAGAAGAGGAGCGCGAAGAAGAAGAAGGGGAGGAGCACGAAGCCGGGGAACTTGCCGAAGAAATGATCGAAGAGATGGTCGAAGGCTCCATGCCACCGTCGGAATATCTCTCGATGCACCCGGAAGCTCGCCTCACCAGCGAGGAGAAGCAGGAATTGATTGACGGTATCCGGGCAACGTTCCGGTAATCCCTTCCGTCCAGGCCAGTGCTGGTGGTGAACGATACCAGAGCAAACAAACGCTCATTCACCACCAGCACCGCATCCGTCTCAGGCGAATATCATGCTACAAAACAGACGAAAGCTCATCTACCACGCCACCCTGGGGCTGTGCCTGCTCCTGCTGGTGCTGTTGTTTTTCCAACTCATCCTCTACTACCACGAGAAGGCCAGCCGCGAAAGCGCCGCCTTTCACGCTGCCCGCCACCAGGCCACCACCGTGGCCGACCGTATCACCTCCGAACTGAGCACCCTCATCACGATGACCCGCACCATCGGGCGCAACCTGACCAGCGGCGACCTCCCCAACTCCCTGCTGCCCGTGCGGCTGCGAACCGAAATCCAGAACAACCCCACGATTTTTGGCGTGGGAGCGGCCTACGAACCCGAAGCCTACCGCGTGGGGCAAGAACGCTACGCCCCCTACTACCTCAAAACGGCTGACGGCAGCTTCAGGCGGCTGCAAATCGAAGATTTCTACGACTACACCGACCACAACCGACCAGAAGCCACCTGGTACACGCACCCCCTCGACTACGGGGCTACCTGGCTCGAACCGCGCTACAGCCAGACCGCCGCGACCACCCTTGCCCGCTACGCCGTGCCCTTCTACCACTCCGACCCGGATAGTCCAGAAGAACTCCCCGCCGGTATCGTCTACGTTGACCTTTCGGTCGAAACCCTGACCCGCATTCTGCAAGACCTGGACCTGGGCGAACAGGGCTACAGCTACATCCTCTCCCGGCAGGGGCAGTATATGGCCCACCCCGACCGCGACTTCATCGGCCAGACCATCCAGGACATGGCCGAAACCCTGGGGAGCGACCGGCTGCGGCGCGATGGCGAACGCGCCATCAGCGGAGAATCGTTTCACTACGAGGGGGTAGACCCCGTCACCGGCCAGAGGGCGTGGATCTTCTACGAATCCCTGCCCCTCACCGGCTGGTCTATTGGCATTGTGCTCGACAAAAACGCCCGCGCCCCCGCCCCCGAGACCATCATCCGCAGCCAGACCAGGATAGCCATGACCGGCCTCGTCTTCTTCCTGCTCCTGGCTATCCTGGTCTTCCGTGTCGACCAGGGCACCATCCCCGCCTTCTGGAAATTGTCGGCGTCCACTGCCGTGCTCCTCATGGTGAGTATCGTCTTCCTGTGGGCGATTGTGTTGATGACCAACCCCCCCCGCGAAGAACAGACCGCGCTTCTCGTCAACCAGAGCCGGATAGACGAATATGTCCGGCGGGTAGACCGGGCGCTCCAGCAGACCAGCCAGCCGCCGACCATCCAGATACCCACCGGCATCGTCGTGGAGTCGGTCAAGCTGAACGACGTGAACGAAGCCGCGGTCACGGGCTATATCTGGCAAAAATATGATGTCACCCTGCCCGACACTATTGAGCGGGCCTTTCTCCTGCCCGACGCCATGTTCGAAGAAGGCGGCGCAGCCATCGAAGAAATCTACCGCTTTGAGGAAGGCGGTGTCGAAACCATTGGCTGGTCCTTCAAGACCTCGCTGCGGCAAAACTTCGAGGTGTCCCGCTACCCGCTTGACCAGGTGAACGTGCAGGTGCAAATCTGGCCGCAGACGCTCGACCAGAACATTATGCTGGTGCCCGACCTGGACGCCTACGAATTCATCAACCCGACCCACCGACCGGGTCTCGTTGAGGACCTCGTGCTGGAGGGGTGGAACATCCAGCGGAGCTTCTTTACCTACCGCTCCGACCGCTTCAACGCCGACTTCGGCAGCAGCCGGGCGATAAAGAAGCCCGACACACCCAACCTCTTCTTCACCATCACTGCGGTTCGCTACATCATCTCCCCCATCGTGGCCCACGCCATCACCTTCAGCGTGGTGGCCGCGCTGATGTTCGCCATTCTCGTGGTCAACGCCGAAAATGCCTTCAACGTGCTGTCCTATGGGGCCGCGCTCTTCTTTGTCATTGCCGTCTCCCACGTGGGGCTGCGCGGGGAACTGGCGGCGAGCGGGGTGGTCTACCTCGAAACCTTCTACATCATGATGTATGTGGTTATCCTGCTCGTTTCCGTCAACTCGATGCTGTACTACTCCTCTGCCAACATTCCGCTGGTCAACTACCACAACAACCTGCTCCCCCGTCTGCTCTACTGGCCGCTGGTGCTGAGCATCTCCCTGGGCATCACCCTCACCACCTTCTACCCCGCTGCCCCCGCCCCCGAAGCACCCTCCGCCCCTGCCCAGGAGGAACCGACCACCACCGCCACGGGAACGCCCACCCTGCCCGGCGCACCCGACCGTCAGCCACCGGATGGGCAGGAAGCGCAGCAGCCGGCCCCCGCCGCCGACCTGCTCCGCGAAACCACCCCCGAAACCGAGGCCACCATCGCCACGGCTGACGAGCGCGAAGAGCCGCCGGTGACGCTCCGCTCCCCCCTGACCGAAGACCCGGCTTCGCTTGACCCATCGCTGGCACACGACCCCCGTGCTGCCCTCCCGATTGGCAACCTCTTCGTAGGGCTGACCCGTGTGGACGCGGCAAGCGGGGAGGTGCTGCCCGCGCTGGCGACCGATTGGTCCGCCTCGGCAGACCACCGCGTCTGGACCTTCCACCTGCGCGACGATGTGGCGTGGGTGCGCTATGACGCGCAAGCGCGAACGGCCCACCAGGTCCGCGACTTCGAGGGCACCCCCCGCGTCGTCACCGCCAACGATGTGGTCTATGGCATCAAGCGGGCGCTGACCTCCCGCAACCCCGACGCCCGCATGCTCTACGCCATCAACTATGCCCGGGAGGTGGCGACGGGGTTGGACCGCGACGGCAACCCCACCGCGCTGATGGCCGACGATATCGGGGTAGAGGCCGCCGACATCTTTACCCTGACCTTCACCCTGGAAGTTCCAACCCCCACCTTCCCCGCGCTGATGGCGCACTCCACCGCCTTCCCGGTGCCCTCGTGGGCCGTGAACGAGTGGGGGAATGCCTGGACCGAGGCCGCGCACATCCAGACCAGCGGCCCCTATATGCTGGCGCAGTGGGAGCGCGGGCGAACGCTGCAACTGCTGAAAAACCCCTTCTGGGTGGAGGCCGACCGCGTGCAGATAGAGGTAATAGACCTGCCCATCATCCGCGATAGGGACCGGATAGTCGCGCTGTATGCCAGCGACGAGCTAGACATTCTCCCTGACGCTGTCCTGGACCCCGACCTGAACCCCTCCGTGCTGGAGACGGTCCGGGCCGACCCCGCCCTGCAAGGTGACTACGTCTCTCCTCCGAAGCTGTGTACGACCTACGTGGGCTTCGCCACCACCCGCCCCCCCTTCAATGACGTGCGGGTGCGCCGCGCCTTCTCTGCCGCGCTCGACCGCCGCGCCCTTGCAGATGGAACGCTCAAGGGAGCGGCAGCCCCGGCCACAACCTTCGCGCCGCCCGGCGTGTTCGGCGCGGTCGAACCAGGGAGCGCGGGACGGTCCTACGCCCCGGAGCAGGCCCGAGCGTGGTTGCAGGAGTTTCTCGACACCAGAGGAATGACGCTGGACGAGTTCAACCGGGCCTACGACATCGTCCTGGGGCAGGACCACGACCGTGCGGTCACTCGTGCGGCCCTGGAGATGTGGCAGAACACGCTCGGGGTGCAGGTGAGCGCCCGGACCCTCCCGCGGGACGAGTTCCTCCGCGCCATTGACCCGCAGACCCCCGCAGAATCCACTTTCGCGCTCCATCTCCGCACCTGGTGCGGGGTGGCTCCCGACCAGCACCATTTCCTGTTTCAGGCGTTCCACAGCGTCTATGGCTTCAATGAAGTGCGCCGCGCCTGTGCCGACTCGCGCTGCCAGACGACCAGCGGCCCGACGGAGTTTGACCGGCTCGTTATGCAAGCAGGCACAGGCGCGGGACCGAGCAGCAACCCCGAAGAACGCGCCGCGCTCTACCAGCAGGCGGAGCAACTGCTGACCGTGGATGAAGCCGCCTGCGCCCCGCTCTACCACCCCGTCGGCAGCGCCCTGGTGAAACCGTGGCTCAACCGTACCGCCGCCGCTGGAACGGGAGCCGGAGCGCCCGACCTCTCCGCCTGGGAAATTGACACGCGCTACCAGACCGTTGGCACCCAGACGGATATCCCCCTGACGCCCACCTTTCAGTCAGCCCCGACCAACCAGCCGGCCCCGACTGACCAGCCATTGCCCATACCAACCAGCCAACCCACCCCGACCGCTCCCCCGGTTCCGACAGTTTCGCTCTCCCCGACGGCTGCGCTCTCCCCAACGCTTCCTATTGCCCTCTCCCCGACGGCCACGTTCACCCCAACCGCGGTGCTCTCCCCGACGCCAACCACCCCGCCAACGCC